>NZ_JBXUGL010000015.1:0-75362 GCF_057180505.1 Chryseobacterium sp. HNCC26DJ241
TTAATAGGATTATTTTTGGCGATAAAGACAAAGTAGATGCTTTAGTTAATCAAAAACATAAAGCATATAACATGGAAACCATAGAAAAAATCCTTCAATACAAAAGAAAAAATAACCTAAACAATAGCGAATTAGCAAGGCATTTTAAGCTTAGTAGAAATACTGTCGCTAAGTGGTTAAAATTGTCTGGTGAATAGGGAGGTCTATATTTTTTTTACCCAAAGAATATATTTAAAACCATTTGAATATCGTATTTTGGTAAAATAAAATTGAATGATTATGAAAAAAATTTCCGTTGCACTAGTTTTAGGTTTGAGTTTGTATTCTTGCAAAAAAGAGGCAAAAGTAAGTGAAAAAGATACGGTTCATAAAAATAGCTCCGATTCTCTGATAATAAAGGCGAATAATGATTCGAATACATTCAAAGTACAGCCAATTTCTGATAAAGCAGAAATCGGGAAAGTAATTTTTACAGAAAATGGAAATACCATTATCAGTTTTGATACACAAAATAATTCCGGAAAGATCAAACTAAATGGGAAGGAATACGATTTGGATCATCTTGTTTTTTCTGAAAACAATTATCAGATTTCCGGAAGTGGTATTACGATAAATGCTGATAATGGAAGTTTTCAGGAAGCGGTCTCGGATTGCAATTACGGGAGTTTTCCAGATATAGAAATTACATTTAATAATCAAAAAGTAAAAATTTTAAACATAAAAGTTCAGGATTGCCCAAATTATAATTGAAGAAAATTTTTGATAAAGATAGGGTAGTTTTTCAGTAATATAAAGTGCAAAATATTCTCATTTCTGAAAAAACAATGCAGACAATATCAAGTTGTCTGCATTATTCTGAATTGATTTATGAAGAAATTTTTATTTGATAATCTTCTTAGAAGTAACGTTTCCGTTTCGTATAATTTTTAGAATATACATTCCTGAAGAAAGTTTGGATCCGTCTATGATGGCTTCCGTATTATTTACTTTCAAGTCTTGATATAATCTTCCGGATGCATCATAGATTTCCACTTTATCTATTTTTTTTGCAATGGATTTTACAATAAAATTTTCATGGTCTCTTGCTATGGTCAAATTTTCTTTTGTAATATCGTCAATAGCTAAAGTAGCAAGTGGTTTGTAAACGATTTCAAAACGCCCTTCATTGATTCCGGAATTTGCAGTAAAAGTGTAGCTTCCTTGTTTCAAATTTGTATAAATATTAAGCTGATTATCTTTCAGATAAATGTCTTGTCCATTGGCAAAAATACCTTCAGATTTATCAAGTTTAATGATGTATGTACCATTTTTATAAAAATTTGCTCCAAGATTGATTTTGTCTTCATTGGTGAAAGTATTGGCTTTTCCTTGAATCAGCAAACGTTTATTGCCCAATATTGAATAGAATACATCGGAACTTACAGAAAAAGTTTCAGCATCAAAATCCTGATCATAAGAATTGGTAGCTCCGTCTATATAACCAATCAATTGTGTATTTACAAGATTATTAGGTGATATTAGTTGTAGCCAGTACCGATTTTTTTCATTTCCATTTTTTTGGAAGAAAGTTCCTGTAGAGATTACTCTCAGATCGTGCCCTGTTCCGTAACTATTTTTGAAATCTAAAGTTGATGTTCCAAAATCTTTTTTCTGAATAATAAATCCCTGACCTACTTTTACGATACCATTCGGAATTGCTGTTACGCCAGTTCCACCTGCGGCTGAAGTTGCACTGTTTCCTCCGGTTCCATTATATACGGCATAATTGTTAGAAGAATATCCGGTACCTTGTTGGTATTGTTCATAAGTATTATTTGTCCAAAAATATGCGGTATTCCAGATTTTTGTAGAATTGCCGAGATAGAGTTCATTAAAATCAATATTAGATGGATAAGGATTTCCCACAAGGTTGAATCCGTGAATCACAGTTCCTCCAGTTCCTGTATTTGCTGATCTGGTAATATTAATAGAATAATCTCCATTGTGCGGAACTCCTTTGAACGAATATGTTTTATCATAATAATCCAATGTTTCATACCCCGAAACCGTACCTTTCGTTTCTGCCCGAATTGCATATCCTTTAGCCGCAACAAAATTTGGTTCAACTGTAAGATTCACGGCATAAAAATAATCATTGGCTTCATTATATCTAAATATTCTATTAACGGGTGTTCCCGGAGAAAAACCGGATAACGATTGTGATTGCACCGGCGAACTCCAGTATACATAATCCATTTGAGTTGCCAGATTATTATCCATATCCGAAACAAATCTTTCCGCTTTTACAGAGCCTGTATTTGCTACATTATTTTTTTGAATAAGATTTCCATCACTATTAATCACAAAATCATCTCCTGTTGCATTGTTTACAATAGCATCGGTTACAGTTAAAGAAGCATTTGAATTTATATTTAGTTTACCTGTAGATTCTATTTTAACTGATTTTGCAACTGCATTTGTAGAAGATAGAATATTGACAGGCGATTTAATAATAACACATTTATCTGAAGTAGGAATTGCCGAATCCGGTTTCCAGTTTGCAGAACCCCAACTTGTAGAACTTGTATTCCACACTTTAGAATTGTTTTGGATAGTAATAGTTCCTGTAGCATTGCAGCCATTACTAAGTGTGGCATTTGCATTGATAGTCCATGATGTATAATTTTCAAGTTGCGAAGCTGATGGAATAAAACATGCGGATGGTGCATTAGCATAAGTGGAAGAACAATCGGAAGCAAAAATATTGACACCTGAACCTGACCATGAAAAGTTGGTATTTATAGGTTTATCACCATATACATCTACATTGTCAATTGCAATACCATCTGCCCATCCTGATCTATATAAAAACCGAATCTGAAGATTTGAAACCTGAAATTGAGTCGCTAAGTTTAGAGTTATATGCTCAAATTTAGTACCTATTCCCAATGAACTGGTATATGTTTGAACATCTATCCAGCTGCTTCCATTATAGGCTTGAACGATAAAGGCTTCATTTGTACTTCCAAAAAATGAAAAATAGGCATCGAATTCAAGTTTCAAATTTGAGAAACTTGAAGCGTCCAAAACAGCTGAGGTTAATGTAGTATTGTAAGTGTTATTTCCAAAATCTGAACTTGCATAAGCAAAACCAGCATTTGATAGAGATGAACCTATTGCAGGATGCCATACAGAAGTATTAGTAGGAATATATACACTGTTCTGATATTCCCAATAACCATTACCTGAGCCATTCGACGTAAAAGTTCCCAGTCCTGATGAAAATTTTTCATTTATTAGATATGCTGTTTCTTTATCTCCAGAAGCAGTAAGAACAACTGATGGTACACTGTTTCCACAAACTTCCGGCACTGTAATATTAAAATTGATAGAAGGTGCAGAATTTACATTTGCAATTACTTTGGTACGATACAGTGATTCGCAGCTGCCATTATATGCTGTAACCCAATAAGTAGTGGTGCTTGTTAGGCTTCCGGTAGTATACGTTCCATATAAAGACGCATTTACATTGGTTTCTGCCAGCATAGTTCCTCCTGTTTCACTTGTATACCATCTTAATTTTGTAGTTCCGGAAGTTCCGGTTGCACCCAGTGTTACCGGTCCGCTTGTACAAACTTTACCATCATTTACTGAAGATATCTTGGCTGCACAGGTTTGAACAACGGTGAATTTATAATCTTCTGCTTCTCCATAATCAATGCCTAAAATCCAATTCACAAAAGCCTCGCAAGAATTGTAATCATAATTCCATGCATACTGATTAAACAAATTTCTGTACCTGTAATTCCTTATACGAATGGTATAATTCCCTGCTGCTGTAGAAGAAGGAATTATAAACCCAAAAGTTGTGGAAGGTGTAGCAACAGCATCACTGTCAAAAACTTCTTCAGTTGTACTAAATGTGCCATCTTTGTCCCAATCTACCCATGCTTTTATCCTTGCTGAAACATTTGCGCCGACATATACATTAATTCCTTCTCCTTGTGCTTGTATTGATTTAGATAAACTTGTAAAATCTTGATATCCCAGTGTTGTAGAAGAATATGTGCTCGTATTGTCTACATCATTTAACGTGCCCAGAAATTTAATTTGGGAAATATATGTATTAGAAGCTGATGTTGAAGTCGATGGAGTACAATACAAAGAAATATCCGAAGCAATTCCGGAACTGAAATACGGCGCTCCAGTGCATCCTGAGTTAAAAGAGAAAACATAATAATAGTATGTTCCGGTAGTTGTAGGAATCGTATCTGTGAAAGTAACTGCCGTAGAAAGAGCATTGGTACCTCTTACAAAATAATAACTTCCCACGGTTGTTCCTGTTGTGTATGAAGTTCCGTTTACCAGAGTAGGTGCGGTTGAACTTGTACTTCTCACAATTACATATCCTGATGGAGTAGGTGAAGCAGCTGTAAAACTTCCTGTAAGTGCAGTACCACTTGCTGATAAATTAAGATTAGAAGGAGCATTTGGTGTAGTACATGGAGGAAGAGCTAAAACGCTTAAGGTAAAATCTACATAATTACCTGAAGGAGAATTACCTTCTGCGCAGATAGCTCCAGAACGACTATTTGCAAATCGTACTCTATAATTACCAACGGCTTGACCAGACGGAATCGCAATAGTACCAGAATAAGTTGAAGCTAATGTAGTTGTTGAAAATATTGTTTCTCCACTGTCATTGAAATCTCCATCATTATTCCAGTCTATCCAACAGTAGTAATAGTAGGTACTACTTCCGGCAGAAGTCATGGATACATTTAAGCTGCTACCTGTGTATTGGGAAAAAGTTGTAGCATTTTGATTATCATAAGAAATATAAGAGCTTTTAGTATATGAAAGATTTGAAACTCCACTGGTAGTTGATATTGAATTAAGATAATACAAAGTACTTGTTGTACCACCAGTAGGTATTCCCCAAGGTGAAGAAGAATTATATACTTTTATTGCGTCCAGCAAAAAATTTCCTCCTGAAACTGCTGTCATTCTGAATCTTATATATCGTGAAGCAGAATTAACAGTATAAGAGAAAGCGGTGGTTGTATTATTAGCAGAAAAACTGGCCTGTGTAATGGTGGCAATAGTTGTATAAGTGGAACCATTTACAGACTCTTCAACCAGTAATGTTTTGTTATTATTATTAGATCTCTGCATAGAAAAAGAAATATTTGTTGCAGCAGAGTTATAATTATAGGTCAGAGTTTCATTAGTGGTGCTATTAAAGAGATAATTCTGTGAACCTGAACAATCCAATGATCCTGCTGAACCAGAAAGACCACTTCCTTTAGTTTCGCCAGGATAAGTTAAGGCATAATCAGTAGCATATAACGCAAGTGAAGCCTGTGAAATTGCCAATTTTGGAAATAATATAAAAATGAGAAAAACAAAAAGTTTCCAAATTCTATATAATGCAGTGTGTAAAATAATGTAGTTTTTTTTCATAACACTCGTTTTTTAATGAAGAGTAATTATTTTCCCACCAACTATCAAAACAAATTTAAATAAATTATTTATATAAATAACGTTTTTTTTTATTAAATATCACATTAATAGTATTTTATATATATGAATGTAGTATTAATGAGTGTTTTTTAGATGAAATTTATTAATGTAAAGAGTTCTTTATTAAGAATAACTTATGCTTTAAAAATTCCGGGGAAATTCTTGTATTGGAAAGTTTTAACGAAAGTCTTAGCTATTTCTTTGAGTTGGTTAAAGGTAAGAACACTCTATTAGCCAAAATAGAGACTAAGTTTAATCCCGGTTCTGAAGCTACTACAACATATACATCTTCAGTACCTCCAAAGTTTGAAACGTTAAAGCCGGTTTATTATATCAAGATAGAAAATCAATTGATTAAAGTTCCGAAAAATGCAAAAGATATTTTAAAATTATTTCCGGATAAAAAGGATGCAATTGATGATTTTATGAAAGAAAATAAAATAAAAATGAATCAAGAAGCTGATTTGAAAAAGCTCGTGAAATTTCTCAATAACTAAAAATTTTTTTCAAAATATCATGGTCGTAGTTTTTACAACCATGATATTTGATTATGTTCTTTAAAGGTTTTTTGCTAAACAAAATGTTTTAAAAACTTACAGCAAGTGAGGTAGCCGCAGAAAAATTATCGTTTTTCAAAGCGTTGTCTCTATTGATAAAAATAGGATCTTTGCTACTCAGGTTTTTGATTTCTGTTCTCCAAACAAGATTCGGGAGAATCCAATAATCTGTATTCAAAGAATATCCAAAGGTTTTAAAACCATTTGCAGTTCCTGTAGCAATAATAACTCCGTTTTTATCATTATAATATTCTCCTCTTGCAGCAATACTGAATTTTTCGGTAGGAGAGTACTTTGCAATAATTACTGGGCTATACCAAGCATTATATTGGTCGCTACCTTTTACTTTCTGTTCTGCTCCGATATCAAATCCTGTGGTCAAGGTAAATTTATTGGATAATTGAAAAATTCCATATAAGTTATGAAAATATCGCATTTGCTTTGAACTGTCAGGTTTATCGTTTCCAATAAAAGAACTGCTGTTCAGTGTGATTTTCTCCGTAGGTTTGTACGTTAATTGATGCCCAAAAGCAATCGTTGAATTTCCATCAACACGCTGGATTCTTTGCCATCCGTTTAAAACCAAACCACTGATAAACCATTTTCCACTTTCGCTGGTGTAAGAAATTTTTGCCCCACTTTCAAAATACGGCGAATTTTCAGCCATAAGACTTCTGGTTAGAGTCTGACAATCTTTACTAATGGCACTTTCAAAACCAATATGAGAAGGCATTATTCCGGCATCAATCCATAAATTTTTGCTTTTGGAAATTTTGAAACCGACATTTGCTTCATATACATTTTTTAAAACTCCTGATTCCGCCGAATAATTGGCATTCATATAAGTTCCTACACCTAAAGCAAGGTTGGCTCTTAATTTTTCGGTTTCATAATTGGCTTTTACAAATCCGAGATTAAGATTCACCTCATTGTTTCTATTATGGCTGTATATGAATCCGGGACGTGTGTTATTTTCAGGATTGTTAAAATCATATTGATAGTAAACTTCTGCATAACCACTTATTTTTAAAGGATTTTTATTTTCTTCCTGAGCAGAAAGTGATGCTGATATCCCCAACATTGAACACGTGAGTAGTATAATTTTTTTCATTCTTCAAAAATAAGATTTCAGAAATTATTTTGAACAATCAGTTAAAAATTAATTTTTTAAGACATTCATTTTTTTCTGTATGAGAAGTTATCCATTTACTTTTTTTACAATGATTCAGTGTCTTAATTTATTTTCAGGTAAATAAAGTAAAAGTTAATTTATCTTTGGATATATATATTACTCTAAACCATTCAAAAAATCAAACAGATCATCTTCCGGTTGCAATCCCAGTTTTTTTCGTAATCTGGAGCGGCTCACATTAATGCTTGAAGGCAATACCTGAAAAATATCTGCCATTTCTTTTGAGTTCAATCCAATTTTAAGATAGGCACACAAACGCAAATCGTATATCGAAAGATTAGGAAATTTTTTCTTCATAGTTTTGAAAAATTCCTGATGCAGTTCATCCATTTGGATTTCAAAAGTATGATCTTCGGTTTCCAGATAGTTTTTCAACGTTCTGCGAATTTCACCAAGCCTTATTTTAGAAATATTAGGATTATTTTCTACCTCTTGTATTTTTTCGTTAATAGTGCTGAGAAGGCGGTTTTTATCTTCGTCCTCTTTCGCTTTGGTGGCAAGTTCTATGGTTTTGTTTTTTATTTCTTCTTTCAGATTATTTTTTTCGTTCTCCAGTTGTTTTTGTTTTTCCAGCAGCATTTCCTGTTTATGCTTTTCAGCTTGTTCACGCAGAGCGTTTTGTTCTTTCTTCAGAAGTTCCAGCTTTTGCTTTCTCAGTTTATTTTCCTGGTATTTTTTAAGGAAATAAAAGAAACCGACAATTATAAGTACATAAGCAATATAACTAAATATACTTCTGTACCAAGGAGCATTAATTCTAAATTTAAAAACTTTAACATCTGATATTTGCCTTCCTTTTTTCGCTTTTACAAGAAGTTTATAGCTCCCTTCTTTCAGACCTAAAAATTCTATTTTGTTTTCGGGATTCCAAGCCGTCCATTCTTTGGAAAAATTTTCTAAAAAATATTGATATTCAACACCGTTTTCATTAGGAAGTGAAAATATAAAACGAAGATTATTAAACCGATATGGAAGTTTTTGATTTTCTGACAAGTCTAAAGTTCCGATATTGTTGAATGCTTGTACTTCCCTGAAAATCAATTGAGAATTGAAATGGGTTTTATCCTGAAAATTTTTCTTCTCCAATACAAAACCATTATATACCGGAAAGAAATTATACTCCGCTGAAAGTGTCTGTGGAACATAAAAACCTGGAAGTTTACCATTAATTATAGGAAGCTCCATTTTTTCATTCGTAGGAAAAAATTTCTTTTCATTAAAATTAAATTCATACTGCTCTGAAGAAGTAAATACAAATACTCTTTTATTTTTTTTGTAGATATAAGGCAAGCTCCCTTTAAAGGTTTTATCCTGATAAATTTGGCGATTCACAGGATGGAAATTTTCATCTAAGGTTACCCGCAAAATACCATAATTAGGAATGTTTACCCAAATTGTCTGGTCGTTTTCCACCTCAATTTGATTAACAGCTCCTACAATTAGCTTCATCTTTTTTATGAATCTGAGAGTATTGTTTTCTTTTTTGTAAACAAAAATTCCGGTGTAATTCCCCGTCAATACATAATCTTCCCGAAAAGGCGTAATAGCAGAAACACCATATTCGTTGTTTACTTTTTTTAATGTGTTATTTTCTAATACAAAAAGTCCTTTATCGTGTCCGCAATACATGGTTCCGTCAATGTTCCGAAGAGTCCATACTTGTCCTTCGGATCCGTCAATCATGTGGAGAAAATTAGTATTGTGAACATTTCCCAGTTCATTCCAACTTGCAAAATATAAACCCTGATTTGATCCTAAAAAGAAAAAATTGTCTTTGAGAGCAGCAGTATAACCCGTTCCGAAATTATCATTGAGGTTATAGAAATAAGTAATATCATTTTTGATTCCTACCGATGCAATTCCGTAATCCAGACCAAGCCAAAGTTTACCATTTTTTTGATAGTACATACACAAAATCGTGTTATTGGGTAAACCTTTACTTTTGTTGATATGCTGAATAATTTTTCCGTTTACATCCGTAATGTAAAGTCCATTCAGTATTGTTCCAAATGCAAAATACTGATTATCAATAGTAATAAAACTGAAAACTTTATTTTTAATAAGTTCTGAAGAAACTTCGGTTTGAAGTATGGACAGCTTGCTTCCGTTCCACTCAAAAATACCACTACTTTTGGTAACCAATCTTATGGAATTTCCGTTGATGAAAATACCACTAACTTCCAACGGATTTTGATCCGGATAAGCAAAGAGTAATTTTAACTGAGAACCATCATATTCAAATAATCCTTTTTTTTCATCTGCTAAAAACAATCTGCCATTCACAAAAAAACTATTGGAAAATCTGGACTGTGCAGAAAATTTGGTGATTTTTTTATTAAAAAAAGCGTAGATATTTTGATGCGATACAAAAACAATCTGATTTTTAAGCTGATACGTTCCCCAGAATTCTTCATTTACCCCACCAATTCTTTTTCTGAAAGGGTAAAGAGAAGTGAAACTGAATTTTCGGGTTTTATTTTTCTTCCAAACTCCAAAATCCATGTCTGCACCTGCATATATTGTAGAATCATTTGCAATGTATAATGATCTTGTATAGCCACGATAATCCTGAAAATGGCTCCACGTTTTTCCATCAAATTCCAGCAATCCGTCTTCTGAAGCCATATAAACCATGCCGTTTTCCGCCGATTTAATATTCCAAATTTTGCCATGATTTCCATAGTTTTCCGGAAGGTAGTTCTGTATAAAAGGCATACCTTTTTCTATAATGTTTTGGGCATTAAGAGAAAGACTCAGAAATACTAAAAAATAGGCAAAAAAACGTTTCAGCATTGTTTCAAATATACAAATTTTAAGAAAAAAACGTCCGTTATTGCTAACGGACGCAAAATTATTTTTTACTATAATTACTTAACGATCAATTTTGAAGATTGTGTTTCTCCAGATTCTGTAGTTACTTTAATGATATAAGTTCCTTTTTCTAAACCTTGAGAGCTAACACTTTGTGTGTTGAACGATCTCACTTTTTGACCATTCATGGTATAGATTTCCCCAGTTTTCACTTTAGAAGAAACCGTAACATTTTGTCCGGCTGTAACAGGGTTTGGATAGGCGTTGATTTTTGTTTTACCTTTTACATCGCTTGTACCTAAAACACTTTTTGTAAAGAATATATTATCTATATAAAGAAGTTTAGTATTTATATCAGAATCCGCATCTATTTTCCAAACTAAAAAAGTAGCAGGATTAAATCCTTGAGATGTAAAAAATGTCATAGGAATTGAAACCGTTTGCCAAGAATCAAAAACCATAGTAGCATCTCCTCCAGTAGGCTTAACATAAAATTTCTTTTCTCCAGAACCACTATTAATCATAATATAGAAACCATGCCCGTTTGCACCTGCAGGAGTTGCACTTGGTACATAATAGCTAAAATGCAAATAGTTTGCAGCAGAAATATTGACAGTAGTGTTGTTGTACTGTCCCCAACCTCCAGATGAAAAACTAAATTTCATTGTTTGGTCATTTTCAGCATCTAAATTAATAAGCGTTCTACTACCAAACTCTCCTTCTTGTACATAAGCTGGAGTATATCCTGGTTTATCATTAAACAAACTTAGAACTACATCAGAAGCAGCTTGACTTGGGTTAGGAGCAGACGTAGAAGGCATCGGATCAGGTGCTGCTGCTACTTGTTCCGCGGTAATATTGTCTACATAATAAGCAAAACTCCCTGGTGAATTCCATCCAGAGTTATCCGATTTCCAATTTCCAAAAAATACTATTTTTTGATATTCACCATTAGCTGCAACCGTTCCGTCTAAACCATTGGTAAAAGTAAATGTCAAAGTTTGCCAAGCTCCAGGCGTTGTATAATTAGCAGATGTTGCAGACGCTGGTGCTCCATTTTCTACTTTTGCAAGCATCGTAAATGCCTGGGTAGAATATACATCTACTTTTACTGTTTTATCAGTAGTTAATTTCATTTTTTTTGTAGAAAACAATACTTCACCTCCTTGCCAAGGATTACCTGATGCTGAATTTACTAGCTGAAAACCATTGCCCCTTGTTCCTCCTGCTACCGGATCTGTAGCTATCGTTGCACTTGCTAAGCCCTCAAAACCAGCAATGGTATAACTAGAGGGGGTGGAAAAGTCTTCAATTAAGACTTGTTGTGCCATCACTAAATTTGCTATCACAGATGCCACCAAAAAAATAATTTTTTTCATAATAATTAAAATTAAGGGTTAATATTGATATTTATAAGTTGTAAATAAGTTTTTAGTTATGACTATGCTTATTTAACAATCATTTTTTTAGAAATTACAGGTATGTTATTGTTCATCAAAACATACAGAAACATCCCTGCTCCAATTTCCGATGATCTGATAACCACCTCACCGCGCTGGTTATTTAGTTTGTATTCTTTGATCAGTTTCCCTGTCAAATCAAAAATTCCAATGCTTGCAGACTTTTGACCATTTGGTATTTTGTATGAAATTTTAGTTTCGTTATCAAATGGATTAGGAACGTTTTGTAACATTTCGAATGCTTCAGAATTATCGGTATTTGAGTTTTTCAAAGATTTTTGTTGAGATTTTAAATCTTCAATTTCCTGGCGCAGGCTTTCAATATCGGCTTGATATTTCTGATCCAATTCTTGGATAGAACTCGTTAAAACAGAGATCAAACCGATATAATTGACCGCTTTGAACTCATACATTTTGGGTTCTTTGAATTCATTATCCTTAGTAGCATTTTTATCTAGAACCGGCTTTTTTATTGTTGTTACAAATTCCGGAAATACTTTTTCCAATTCTTGTGCAATGAAGCCGTGTTGAAGTTCTTGAGGCAAACTAAGCTCATCTAACGAATTATATTTGTAGTTGATGGCTCGTAGTTTTTTTATCTTGTCCAGCATTCCATCGTCTTTTTTTACATCATTTTTCAGCTTAGCATCCGAACCAATAAAAAGTGAACCTACATACGTTCTACCATCAAAATAACCTGCATAATAATTAGGATTAGTAGTAGATGCTTGTCCGTAAACACCATATGATGAAGTTCCTCCATCTGCAATACCTTGAACTCCATAATTGGTGTTTCCGTTAGTGGCGGTTCCTTTAATTGCTTGATAAATACCTCCGCTACTCGCAGTTAAATCTCTGGTCACATTTGCTAATAAACCAACAGATGTAGTACTACCGCCATTTTTATTTTGCACATAATAACCTAATTTTAATGAACTGTTAACATCATCATTAATTGCTTGTATTGCGTATCCATAAGTGTAATCAATACCCACTCTTTGAAAACCATTATTTATTTCGGGTCTGTTGTTACCAAATACGGTAGTTCCATTATTGTTCATTGTTGCAATTAGATTAGATGTTGTAGAGGTAAAACTACTTGCTGAGCGAAACTCTAAGTTACCCAAATTAGTTCCAGTACCTATCCATTCTATTCTTGGGTTCGTATCAGTTACATTTTTATATCCAAATGTAAGAGCCTTATTTGGTAATTGAAATCGTAAACCATATACAGTTTGAGAGCCTGTAAAAAGGCTACCTAATGACAGCCAAGTACTATTAGCAAAATCTCCAAAAGTACCAGATTGCAATTGGGAAATTAATCCCGTTCCAAATTGAAATGTTCTAGAATCTGTAGAAGGTAAAGCATTATCTACTACAACACCTCGTGATAAATTTTGACCGAATAATGAGGTGATACTCAACAGTCCAATCATCAATGTAATTTTTTTCATAATAATTTAGGATTTTTGGTTAATATTTATAGTTATGAATGGTTTTTATTTTTTGATGATCTTAAAATTTTGAGTTCCTTTTGAGTTTTTTACATTTAGGAAATAGATTCCCGATTTGTAATGACTCATATCTATACTGTGTGAAGCACGTACAGCATCATCCGATAGTTTTCTTCCTGTTGCGTCGGTTAATGTGATTTGGTTTTGATGATCTGCTAATTTTAAATTCAAAATGTTTTCTACAGGATTGGGATAGAAAGATTGTTCTACTTTGGAGAAATCTTCGACTCCTAAATTACAGGTATTTCCAACCACATAAGAGAAATATTTGGTCACGGATAATCCCCCTGCATACGCAAACTTCACGGCATAATTAATGGTTGAGCCAAGCGTTTGTCCCGAAATAGTATGAGTAAAAATTTTACCCGAAGTATTCGTCATTGGTGTTTCTGTGAAAGGACTTTGTTTCCATAAATAGGCAACGACACCTACTTTGTCGGTATCTAATAATTCAAAAGTGATTTTAACATCGGTTCCTATAGTTTGGAAATTATATCGGTAACCTGTGGAAAAAGCACCTTGTTGAGCAAGGGTAGAAGTTCCGTAACATTCGGTATTAACATTTGCGGCAGTTTTGGCATTCAACACAATAGGATTGTTGGCTGCATTGTTTCCTGCTAAATCACTTGCAGAAACATTAAATGTATAAGTTGTATCAGGATTCAATCCCGAAATAATAACTGATTTTTGCGTTCCTGAAGGATTGGCAAACGATTGTGTTGCTGCTCCAGTAATATTATATGCAACAGTTCCGGAATTATCTATTCCATTCAATAATAATTCAATGGAAGAATTTGTAACCGCTCCAACTGTTGCCGTAAAATTAGTAGGAGCTTGCGTATCAATGGTTGTATTTTGATACACTCTCACATAATCTACAATCATAGAAGTTTGGGTAAAATTTGAAGCTAAATTTCCTGCCGTTCCTCCCAATGCAATATTCAGCAAAATATATTGTTCTTTGTCAAACGGCCAAGTATCAGCATTTTTTACCGATGGATTGTAGGTGTAATAAGCAACTCCGTCTAACAAAAATGTGATCTGATAAGGCGACCAATTCATAGAATAGATGTGATAATTGCTATCAATATTTGAGGAGGCAACAACACCTCCGTGATTTATAGAATTACCATAAGAAGAAGGTGTATGCATTGTACTCTGAACGTAATTGGTAGGTTGCGAAGGGAAAATTCCGTGTTCCATAATGTCGGTTTCGCCACAAGCTGGCCAATTGACAGTTCCGTAAGTTGAAGCAAAGTAACCTCCTGGTTCATTCACATTTTTACCCAACATCCAAATTGCTGGCCAAGTTCCCGCATCAACTGGAACTTTTGCACGAACATCCATTCTACCATATTTAAAGGCAAATTTTGAATTTAATCTTGCCGAGGTGTAATTTTTTGTAACACCTTGATCGGTAAAAGTTTCTTTTCTGGCAACGATATTCAAATTTCCTCCATCTACGAAAGAATTAATGGTTCGATTTGTGTAATGTTGAACTTCATTATTAAACCAACTTCCTCCTGCTGGTAATTGGGTTTGATGGAACCATTTGCTGCCATCAACTGCTCCATTGGTTGAAAATTCATCAGACCAAACTAGATCATTATACACCACATCAACCTGTGCAAAACAAAGTGTGCTGAAAAGGAATAAAACGATTTGATGTAGTTTTTTTAACATAATTGATTAATTTTAAAATTTATCTCTTTTCTTAGGGTTTCAGTCTATGCTAAATTATATCGCCCTTTCAGGGCTTGTTGGGATTTTTTCCCATTTTTCATAGGGCTTGCCCTATGTTGTTTTATGCCGCCACTTCGTGGCTTTTTTACGTTGCTTTGTCGCAACCCGACTTATCTCTTATTTTTCATTTGAATCTATGAACCACTTCGTTAGGTTTGATCGGAACTCTTTTTTGTTTTTTGTCCCTTCGTGAACTACGTTCGTAAACCTCCAGTTTATGCTCAGGACGACAAAAAACAAAAAAAGCAGGGTACTTCGTCAAGCTCAGTATAAATTCCGGCGGAAATAACTACCCTAAAAAAATCTCACATCTCCAATCTCAAGTCTTTTATTTAACTTTTAAAATTTCAATTTTTCATGTTTGTCCCAGATTCCCCAATGTGCGCCAACTTCGCCTTCCGGACCTACCTTCCAAGATTCGTCGAAAGAAGAAAAATAGAAACATTCTATATTTTCGTCCATGCACCAAAGCTGTGTGTTCAGGAAATATTCTAAGGCATTTTTTTCCGAAGGAATGGCACCTTTCAAATCTTCACCTTTACTTGGCCAACCTGTTTCTGAAATAATTACGGGTTTTCCGTTGGCTGCTTGTTTGGCTTGGTAATACATCTGCTTCACATAATTAAGAGAATGTTCTGCGGGACAACTCTCCCAAAACGGATAACAATTTGCCAAAACCACATCGCAGGCTTCTGTAATTTTTGGTTTGATGGTAAATTCATAATACGCATCTACATAACCTACCGGAATTTCGGGGATTTCCTTTTTCACTTTATAGATAAATTCCAAAAGTTCTTCTTCTGTTAAATCTTTTCGATACATCACTTCGTTTCCTACAGCAGCAATATCTACAAAACCTTCTTTGGCGAGTTTTATTAAACCTTCTATTTCTCTTTCGTTGATTTCCGGATCATTTCCCAGCCAAGCTCCCACTAATGTTTTGATGCCAAATTCTTTAGCAATTTTTGGGATGTGCTCGTTACCTTCGGTACAAGAAAAAGAACGTACCCAAGAAGTATGGGGTTTTAAAATTTCCATTCTTCGGCGAACTTGTTTTTCGGAGATGATGTCTCCCGGTTTCTGTCCGTCTTCATACAAACTGAAACAAAAGCCATGAACTCCGTTATATAAAATTTCTCTAAAAAGATCTTTTTTTTCAGATTCGGTTTTTTCTTTGATATAATTATCCTGATTTTGTTTTGGTAAGGATAAATATTGTTCTGCTCTGTAAGACATTTTTATTCAGTTTAGTATAATTAAAATTTAAAGTTTTCATTGGCATCCCAAAGTCCCCAAGAAGTTCCAGCCCAACCTTCTTCGTGTATTTTCCAAGACTCATCAAAAGAAGAAAAATAGAATAATTTCACCTGTTCTTTCGCTACCCATTTTTGAGTTTCAATAAAATATTTCATCAGGTTTTCTGAAGATGGTTTTGCATTTTGTACCATTTCGCCTTTACTTGGCCATCCTGTTTCTGCAATCATAATTTCTTTGCCATTGGCAATTTTTTTCGTCTGATAGTACATTTCCTGAAGATAAATTCCTGCGTGTTCTATAGAAGCACCTTCCCAAAAAGGATAACAATTAATTAAAATTTTATCGCTTACTTCTGCAAGTTTAGGATGATTCATAATTTGATAGTAGACATCAATGTAAGAAACAGGCACATTAAGAGTACTTTCTTTAACTTGTTGAATGTATCGGAGCAATGCATCTTCATTTTGATCTCCACGGAAAAGTACTTCGTTTCCTACAGCCGCCAAATCAACATTTCCTTCGTTCATCAGTTGGATCAATGACTGTATTTCTTTTTGATTTTCAGATTCGTCTTTGCCAATCCAAGCTCCCATCAATACATTGAAGCCCATTTCTTTGGCTATTTTAGGGATTTTTTCATGCCCATGTGTAGAAGAAAATACTCTGATCCACTGTGTATGTGATTGTAATGTTTGCAGTCTTTTTCTGATTTGTTCTTCACTAATAATGTCTCCCGGAAATTGCTCTTTAGTAAATACACTAAAACAGATTCCGTGTATTCCTTTATCGAAGACCGCCATAAAATCTGTTCTTAATTCTTCATTGTTAAGACTTGCAAAGTCTGTAGTTGGGAAATAATATTGAGGAAACCTTTCTTGGAGTTCAGTTTTGGAAAGCCCATTGATATTCATTCCAGCTAAAACATTGTTTGCTCCGTATCCTGATGGTTTTGGTGTTTTTCTCTTGGCCAATTCTGCTTGGATAGAATGTATTTTTTCTTCAGAAATACCATAATTCCACATATATAAAATGGCGATAAGAGTTCCGGCAATAGGAATTGCTGAAAAGAAGAACCTCAGCCAAAAGATAGTTTCCGGTGTTTGGATAGTCAGGTTTCCATCAAAATTTATTGCATCAAGGATCAGATAGCTCAGTAAACCTGCAAATGCAAAGCCTAATTTCACCACCCACCAATAGATGGCTCCGAAAATACCTTCACGTCTTTGTCCGTAATTCAGCTCATCCACATCACAAACATCGGCTGTCATAGACATCATAGTGGTAAACAAACCTCCGATTCCGAAGGAAAAAAATGGTAAAGCGATTAAAAACAAATAGGGTTTTCCGGGTACAAAAAGAAAATATAAAATTAAATATCCAAAAATAGAAATGGATTGGGATAGCAAAAAGGCTTTTTTCTTGCCAATTTTTTTAGACATTTGCGTTACGATAGGAATAACCATAAATGTTGTTACCAAAGCACCACCACTTCCGAAAACTGCCGCCCAAATTCCTCCCTGTCCTTTATCTCCATTGAATAAATAATATACAATGATGAAAAATGTAAACTGTGCAACGGTATTGAAAGCATTAAAAGTGAAAAATGTAGAAAAACATAGTCTTCTGAAATCTTTAATTTTAAAAGCTTCCGAAAACTCATGAATTAATCCTTTGAAAATTCCTCCGATATTTCTAATGCTAATATCCTTATAAGAAGTCTCATTCAATGTAGATTTTGATTTGATGAAAAAAGCCGGAATCATTGCAAAAATCATACACGGAATTCCTACCCAAAAAGACAATTGCCGCACTGCTACTTCGGGATTTGGAAACCAATCCTGGTCATACATAATGATCCAAAACCAAGGAACTATTACCCAAGCCCATTGTCCAATCCATTGGGAAATTGCCATAATTTGGGTTCTCTCATGGAAATCATCGCTCATTTCATAACCCATTGCCACAAAAGGCACTGAAAAAATAGTTAATCCTAAATACAAGCAAAGATTGAAGGCTAAAAAATAGAAAAAATTAAAATTAACTCCATTTTCTTTAAAAATTTGCCACATAGCAAGAAAAGCAACTCCCAGAATAACCGCACCAATAAATACATAATGCCTTCTTCTGCCCCATTTTGAACGGGTATTATCCGTTACAAATCCCATAATAGGATCAATAATAAAATCGAACAATCGAGGGGCAAATGTTAAAAGACCTACCATCCAAGGTTTAAAACCAAAACCGGCTAACAAAACCACCATAAAAACTCCGAGAGCGGCAGGAAACATTTGGTTGGCAAGCATTCCGATTCCAAAGGCTATTTTTTGGATCATCGGAACTTTTTTGGAAGATGAAATCTGTTGATGTGACATATTGTTTTCTAGTTTTTAGTTAATTGAATTGTCTGAATGGCTTTCGCGCTGATTGCCACATTTATTTTTTGATTTTTTAGAGAAATTTCAAGATTTTTCTTGCTTTCCGAAGGATTGAAAACCACCACTGCAATAGAACCATCTTTATTTTCTGCGGCAGTTACAATCAGTTCATCATCTTTTTCAGGATTTTCAAAACCTATTCTTACTGCTTCCGGACGAATAAATTTGCTGAAATGCGCCATCGTAAAATATAACGGTGTGAAATAGACTTCATCCTTTTCTTCATCTACAATTACCGGTGCAACACACCAGTTTTTGAACCAATTAGGACCGCCTTGTTTGTTCAGAACCATATTCCAATCTACCCAACCGTCTACATAATTATTGAGACAGCCAATAATATCACCGGCATAACGGAAAACCGGAACGTATTTTGGGTGCAAATATTTTTCTTCTTCTTTTGCCCAGTCGAATCCCCAATCGGTGGCCTCCTTGCTCCAATACCAAGCATCATCTTTCCATTTCGGAACATCTGCATCTATGCAGGCTTCGGTTTGGATGAGGTGTTTTTCAGGATTTTTTTTGTGAGCGTGCTGAAGATCGGCTTCATAAATTTTGAATGTACTATCATACCAATGAATGGCTGTTCCTGCATAATATTTAGATGACTTTTCAGAGCGGTACATTTCGTCCACCCAACTTTTCAGTTCGGAGCGGTTTTGGTCGTACCCTAAAATTTTCACATTTCCATAACCGTCTTTTTCTAATTTCGGACCGAGGAAATTTTCTACAAAATCCGTCATTTCTTTTGGTGTGAAAAGCAGACTTTCCCAGTTTCCGCCATTTCCGTTAGGCTCATTGGTAACCGTAATTCCCCAAATCGGAATGCCCAATTTTTTATATTCTGTTAAATATTTGGAAAAATACAATGCAAACGTTTCGTGATATTGTGGAAGCAATTTTCCATTGATCCAGGAATTATTATCCTTCATCCAAGGTGGTGATGTCCAAGGAGAAGCGATAATTTTGAAACCATCTTTTGAAATTTTCTGCGCTTCTTTAATCATAGGAACCAAATCGTCCAAATCTTCTTTTACCGAAAAATGTTTCAGTTCTTTATCATCAGGAATCGGAGCATAGGTATAATTTTTTAAAGAAAAATCGCAAGAAGCAATGTGGGTTCGAGTTAGAGAATAATTGGCTCCCTCTTCGCTGAAGTAGGCTTTTAGGATTTTCTCCCTGTTTTCTTTGCTTAATTTATTGAGTAAATAAGCAGAACTTTCAGTAAAAGCACCTCCAAATCCTGTTATTTTTTGGAATTTTTGTTCAGGATTAATTTTAATCTTTATTGGATTTTCTATAGCAGAAACTTGTTCAATTTTGGTTAATTGATTTCCGCTTGCAGAGGTTTCATAGATTTCTATTTTCCACGATTTTTTTGCTTGACCACTCATCATCAAACTGGTTATTAAGGCGATATGTACAATTTTTGTTTTCATATTTTATTCTTAATATTCTTTTGTCTTGAAACAAAAGAACCAAAAATTCAAGACTGGAAACTCGGCTAAAATTTTAAAATACTTCCTAAAATTTCCAAAACTCGCGCGATAGAAAATTTTGTTTTTTAAAACACGATTTTGGCGCGCTCAAACAGTGGAAATTTCTTAACGGAATTATTTTAAAATTTCTTAACGCCTCCGTTTCCTAGGTCATTATTCATATCATTATTATTGTTTTACTTCTATCAATTCTTTATCAAACTCCCGATATGGTGGCATTTCTACACTGTCCAACAATCTTTTCAGGTTTCCGTTGAAGGTTTTCTGAATGGTGTTTCCGTCTCGTTTTAATTTTTTGAAAGTGCCTTCATCTACAAAATTCCAAATGGCATATTTTGCATTTCCATCTACAGTAAATAGTCCAAAATGATTTTCGGAACCACCTGCATTTCCTGCATCTTTCCATGGCTCATCAAAAGCTTCGAAATAGAAACAGGAAATTCCCGCTTCGTTTGTCCAATCGCGCATTTTATGGTAAAAAATTCCGGCTTTATATTCATCCACTGCTTTAGAATCGTTGCTTCCGTACAATTCATTCGAGAAAGTTGCCCAACCAGTTTCGCCAATGTGAATCGGTTTTTCGACTCCTAAACTTTGCATATACTTTTTTACCGAATTGTATTGCGATTTTGCGTAATTCACGGAACGATTCATCGCCAAATCCAATTGTTTTTCTTTGGAAAATTTAAATTCGCTTTCCGAAATTCCCCAAAAAACAGGATTGTAATGCGTGTCGTGCATCGGATAGGTGTGCATCGAAATATAATCAACCGCTTTTATCAGTTCATTAAGCTCTTTCGTGTGATATTCTTTGTCACCGCCTCCCCAACTTGCAAAATTGTCGGAACTTGTGATCCACAAATCTTTTGGCAATTCTCCTTTTTTCTTCAAATCCTGAAGATGATTCACCCATTTCAAAATCACAGAAGGTTGCACGTAATATGCAGTTGCCCATTTTACCATCGCTTCGTTTCCTACCGCAATTACTTTAATGATTTCCGGATATTCGTTCGCCAATTCTACAGCATGTGCAATTTCAGCAGCATTTCTTTCGCTTTCTTCGTTGTGGTTAGGTTCAAAACCTGTCCACGCATTTTTGCAATCGATCCATGCTCCCAACATTACGTACATTTCAAAATTTGGATTTTCTTGACGCAATTCTTTAATCGCTTTCAGCACATTTACGGCTTCAGGAAGATGAACATTGTACGTTCTGATGATTTTGACACCCATCGCCGAAAGAATTTTCATGTCTTCCTTCAACTGCGAAACGGTAGGTTGTACTCTTCTGGAATTGGTTCGGTAACCGCCATAAGACATCGCTAAATAGTTAGGATTTCCTAAAATTTCGGCTGCATTTTTATATTTGATTGTGTTTTGCATACTGTTACACGACATTATGAATGTCAAAAAAAGGATTGGTATTAATTTTAACAATTTCATTAATCATTGAAATTCTTTTCATCGGGCTTTACCCGATGCTGTTTTATATCACCACTTCGTGGCTGGCTGTTACTAATTATTTCAATTGTTTTTTCTAATTTTCATTGGGCTTCACCCAATGCTATTTTATTTCGCCACTTCGTGGCTTGATTTGAATTTTTATTTCAATTGTTCTTTTCTAATTTTTACCTTAATCAAAGAGATTTTCCCGTTTCTTTTAAAGATATTTTCGGAGTCTTCTTTGTTGATGATGAGTTCGTTCACTGTTTTTACCTCATCGTTTTCATTAAAAATCTCCAAACCTTCGTTTTCCGAAATTTCATAGATAACAGGAACTTCGCATTTCGTGAAAAACAAAGAATTTTCGGGTAATTTCAGCGACGAAGCATTGGATTGTACATCAAAATATTCAATGGCTTTTTCTTCGGTTAAGAATTCTTCTTTTCTTAATAAATCGGGCTTAAACTGCAATTGTCCGTCTTTTACCACAATTCCTAATTCTCCAAAGCGGCTCAAAATATCTTCTTTTACCTGTCCCGTCATTCCTGGTTGTTGGACTCCTTTGGTAAGAGGAGTGTGCGAATACGCATCCGTTGGAAATGCACCGTACAATTCGGGAGATTTGTGAACGCCGATTCCTGCATTGATTTCGTAGAAATGTTCCAATAATCTTCCCACCGTTTCGGGCGAAGCATTTTCGTTGAGGGCTTTTTGGCAAACTTCCATTACTGCCAACAATAATTTGGAAACCATGTGCCAATAAATAGAGCCTAAACCTTCATAACCGTAGAATGTACCGCTCCTTCCTGTAAATTCTTTATGGTTAAAAACTTCTTCAAAAATTTCTAAAATCAAAGATTTTTCTTCGTTTTCTACATTTAATAAATTTAATCCTGCTTCTAAATCACCTGCATTTTTGAAATTTCCGTTGAAGTGATAATTTCCTAGCACATCTTTTTCGATGATTTGCGTATTTTTTTCAGAAATCCATTGTTGAAGCAAGGTTGATTTCTGAACTAAATCTTTCGGTATAACATTTCTTTCTAAAAATCCTTTTAAATTTTTGTTAGGGTAGAGCAAATAACTGTACTGATCTGGGCGGAATAAAGCCGAATTTTTCAGCGCATCCAAAACTTTTAAGGCTTCTTCGGAAGTCAGAAATTGGGAACTTAATACGGCAACTTGTCCTTCCAACATTTCGCTGAGATAGGAAACTGCAACGGATTTTTCGTTGGAAGTCATCAAATTATAAGCGTGATATAAACCGTCTTTTCTTTCGTTGGCTTTGATGGAATGTTCCAAAAACTGAAGAGAAAGATTGGTAAATCTTCTTAAACCTTCCAAAGAAACGGTTCTTTTTTTACCCCAAAATCCTTTTTGATAAACGTGATTTCGATACTCCGAAGCGGCTTCGCCGAATAAATCCAAGATTTTTTTGCGGTCTTCGTTACTGATATTTCTTTCTAGTAAATGAAGATTTTCTTGGAAACCTTCTCGTATTTTTTTGTAAAAATCAACCAGTTCGCTGGAGATTTGCACGTTTTCCAAAGTCGAATTTTCAAAAATAGATTGGAAAAACTTCATCATTCTTCTTAGATAATAGAGCGTAACCATCGAAACGCCATTTCCAACCAAAGCATTGTTGGCGTCGTTCCATTCCGGACGTTGTGTATTCATCCAGATTCCGCCTTCCAAAATGAAATTGGATAATTTAGCGAGAACCGTTGCCAATATTTTTTCTGTGAAATTCACCTTCAAAACTTCTCCGTTTTCGCCGCAAAGCAATGCTCCATCTCCACCTATTTTTTTTCTTCTTTCGTGGATTTTTTCATCCAAATCGAAATCAAAATCAATAGTATCTTTCGGATTTTTCAGAATTTTGGTGTAAGATTTTATTTTGTACGGAACATTCGCATAAACAAAAATTTCTTGATCTAAAAGCGTTTCTAAAGAATTTGGAAAGTAGTTTTCGGCAAATTCTAAAAATTTCAGCAAATAAATAATTTGGTGATCGCCCCAATAACCGATGTAACTCCACGGATCGTCTGCTTCTATCGTTTCCCAGTCGAAACCGTCTTTGGTTACTCGGTATGGATTGTAACCGTCAAAAGTCGTTGCATTCAGAAATTTAAAAATCATTCCTTCAATAAAATACGGATACGAATGCGCCAAAGCCTCCCAATTTTGGAAAATATCACGCCAGTTTCCTTCGAAATCCAAGATTTTAGAACCATCAATTTCACTTCTGGTATTGATGGAAAATTTGTTCCAAGGACGGGAAGGATCGCCGTGACGACGGGAAAATTTGAGTGGTAAATATTCTTTAGAAAGTCTTATAAAATGAGCGTTTTCAGCATTTTTCAAAGCATCATTCAATTCAAACAAAGAAAATCTCTCAGGAAGTTGATTGATGATTTCTTTTGAATTTCTGAAAACTTCGTAATTGGCTTTTTCAATGTATTTTGAGAAATCCCACTTTTCGATTTGGTAATTATCATCGAAAATTCCACCACGCATAATGTTGAACAAGGTGTTGGAAAAATGTCGGCTGTCTCGCAAATCGTCGTTGGTAAATTGCAAACCGTCGGCAGAAGCTACTAATTTTTTGAGATTTTCGGTACCTAAATCAATATCGCTTTGAATTTTTTGAAACAGGTTATTATCGTTTTTAATGCATTCAACCAATTCAATAATTGCTGATTGAGATTGATTAACATTCGCTACAAAAAGCCATTCTTTTTCAGAATTTTGAGAAATTTCTGCTTCTTCTACAATAAAATACGCTCCTTTTTCGCCTTTAATATCCGTTTCTTGAACAACTTTTTCGCCTTGTCTGAAATTTTTCAATTGAAGCGAAGACAACAAATACGTTGGATTTTCAGTTCCGATGGAGAAAACAGTGTTTGCTTTCAAGGCTTCGCTTGGTTCGGCTTTATCTACAATAATGGCACTGAGTGCGAAAATTCCGAGTCCAGATTTTTCTTCTAATTCGGTACGTTTGTAGGCATCTCCCAAATTGCTGACACGTGTTTGCAAATCGCTGCCGATTCCATAAGGTAAAATATTTTGCAATCCGTCTAAAATGGCGATTTTTTGTTTTTGTTCGGAATGATTTTTCAGTTTTGATTTTTTGATGAACCCAAACTCGTTGCTGTTATTCCATTCATACGAAAAAGAGAGTTGTAAATCTTCATTAATTTCTTCAAAAATCAGCTTGTTCCCAAATTCATTCTTATACACATTTCTGGTAATCTGAAATACTCCTTCGTTTCTTACAGAAAAAGGTTCCCAGATTAAAATTCTATCATTTTTTTCAATTCGAATGATGGTTTTGCTGCCTGTAATTTCCGCAGATTCTGTGACCTTATCATCGGTGTAATACGGGAAAAGGGCAAATTCCGAATTTTTTCTTCCTGCCGTAATTCCGCCATTACTGGAAGCGAACATCCAATGATTGGAGTCACTTACAATGGTCATGAAAAACGGACGTAAATCTTCTGCATTGGAAATTTTGAAAAAAACTTCTCCATTTATCGTTTCTGTGTCCAAATTTGTCTCGCGTTGATATGAATTAATAATTTGCATTTTCTTGTAAAAAAAGTTGTAGAGAATCCCTGTGGAAGCATAAAATGTCCACTTTACACCCCTCATAGTTTTTCAAAATCTATGAGGTTTTTAGTATTTTTTTTTTAATTATTTTGCTTTGTAAACCCTTACATAATCGATGTACATATTTTGTGGAAAAGAAGTTCCATCGGTAGGAAAGCCGACAAAATTTCCACCAACGGCAAGGTTTAGAATCAGGAAGAAAGGATGATTGTAAACCCATTCTCCGGAAACATCATTAGAGGTTACTCTTTGATAAAGATATCCGTCTACAAAAAAATCAATTTGATTTTCCTTCCATTCTACTCCAAAAACATGGAAATCCTGATCGAAACGAGCGTTTTGTAAACCATAAGGTTTGGTTTTAGCACTTCCTCCGGAATATCCCGGTCCGTGTAAAGATCCGTAGATTACATTTGGGGCATTTCCTTTTAATTCCATGATGTCAATTTCTCCACAATTAGGCCATGACACAGAATCAATATTGTCTCCCAACATCCAGAAAGCAGGCCAAATTCCGGGTCCATAAGGTGTTTTTATTCTTGCTTCTACTTTTCCATAGGCATGAGAAAAAAGAGTTTTGGTATTTATTCTTGCCGAAGTGAAGGCATTTCCGTTTTTTCTTGCGGTAATAACAAGGTTTCCGTTTCCGTCTAAAGAAATATTATTGGTAGAATTGGTATAAGACTGCAACTCCTGATTTCCCCAACCGTTATTTCCGTTCCCCAAATCAAACGCCCATTTTGTAGCATCGGGCAAACTTCCTGCTGTACCATTGAACTCATCACTCCAAACCATTTCAAAATTTCTTTCGGGCAAGGTTTGTACGGATTCTTCGTCACAGGAACTCATCGAAAATAAAAACGCAGAAACTGCAAGAAGCTTTAAAATTTTATTTTTATATAAATATTTCATAATTGTTCTTTTAAAATTTTAGTTGTGGAAATAAATATTATCAAAGAAAATATCTCCGTTTCCATCTACTTTGAATTGAATAATATTGCTAAGTACAACCGGTGAAAAAGCAGATAAAGGAATGTCTACACTTTTCCAGCCATTGGTATTCGTTCCTATTCCGGAAGGTACGGATAAAGAGTATGGAGTTTCCACCGGACCAGGACTAATTAGATAGAATTTCAAACTCGTAGAATTAGCTGTATAATAATCTATATGAATAAACCCATAAGAAGATACATTCAGAGGGCTTGCAAACTGAGTTCCCTGATAATTAAGTCCTGCATATTTTAGTGTATTGTTTCCTGCAATTGGAAGCTGAGATACTACAGTTGATTGTTGCCAATACGGATTAAAATCTGTTCCCAAAACATTAGTATATGCATCGCTAAAAATTGAAAGAACGCTTGCCGCAGTATGAGTTGGTGTAGGTGCAGCTGCTGTTGGTGTTGCAGGAATTATACTTCCATCATTATAATAATAGATATTGTCTGCATAGAAGTTAGAGATGTTAGTTCCTACGAAAACAATTTGTCCGATGTGAGCTTTTGTACTAAGTCCTGCAAACTGCGAAAGTTTTATGTCAAAACTTTTCCAGGTTTGGGAAGCTAATGATGTTCCAGCAATGGTATATTCTCCTGTTTTGTCATCACCTCCTCCATAAGCACCATCTGCGCCAAAATCTACCACCTGAATTTTTAGATTAGATCCTGCTGCAATAGCATTAGGAAAATAAAAATCAAAATGTAAATTAGACATCAAACTCGCATTTATAGTAGGATTACTGGTCTGAATACCCACAAAATTGAAATTGGTATAGTTAAGAACATGATCGCTGCCTACCGTAAAATCTGCAGATTGTGTGGTTTGATAAGGTTGCCAATATCCATTGTAATAATCTACCGGAACATTGGTATAAGCATCGCTAAAAAGTGAAATTACTTTATCCGAAGGTTGTGTAGGTGTAGGAGCGTGTACAAAGTTACCGGAAGAATTAATAGTAAGGCTTCCTGTTGCGGTATTGTTTCCTAAAGTTGCGGTGATTACAGATGAACCTGCACCAACAGTAGCTACATTTCCAACTGTATCAACTGTGGCAACGGTGGCATTAGAAGATTTAAAATTAAAATAATACGGTGTAAGGTTAATAGCTTGTGTCGCTCCGTTTGGCATACTATAATTTGCCGTAAGACTGTCAATTTTATTATTAACTCCTACAAAAGAAGTGATGGTCTTGTCATTTCCATTAAGAATAGAAGCAGATTGGTAAGAAATAGTTCCTAGTTTTTCAAATTTCACTTCATCTATCCAAAACGTGTAGCCTTTGTTGTTTTCAGGACCTTCGGAATAGAAAAGCATTCCTTTTTCCATTTTTAATTTTGAAGGATCGGGAATTGGGATGATTACTTTTTTCCAATTGGTATTTACAGGAAGTGCAGAAATGGAAACCTGATATTTGTTTTCTCCAAAATCGTTTCCAAAGCCTATCACATCTATATTAGCAGACTGTGTAGCCTTGATCCAAAAAGTTAATGCATTATAATCGGATAAGTCTCTGCCTACAGACGTATAAAAACTTCCTCCAGCATAAGCTCCATTTGGGCTTCCGTAGTCCGGAACAGCAAATTTCATAGATTTTGTTCCTGCATATTTTACTTCTGCATCTACATCAAAGGCTTTTGGATCTGCTCCTCCAAATGCAGAATAATTAAGCCCGGAACTGAATGCATCAATAAAAACTTCCGGATTTTTGGAATATTCTGCAGATTCAAGTTCACTGATGTCTCTTTGGCAGCCTATTGTCATTAAAAGTGAAAAACCTAATAATGTCTTGGCGAATTTATGTTTGAATATATTTTTCATTTCGTATAAAAATTATTTACCAATATTGATTTGAATGTATGTTCTTATTTCCCATTCGTTTCCATCCGGGAATCCGATTGCTAAAGGATCTGGAACCCAATCTCCGGCTGCATCTACAGAATAAGTAGGGGCATAACGTGGAGAGTATTTGTTAAGAGTTCTATACGTTCCTCTAACACCTATTCTTGTTCCCGGAAGAATCCACCAATCCGGTTTTCCTATTTCGAGAGAAAGGTCTCCCATCAATTGCATCGGGTAGGTTTGGTTAAAATCTCGGTGATAATCATAAGGTCCCCAATCGTTTAATTTGAATCCGGTGATTAGTTTCATTTTTTTGTAAATGGTTCTTACATCTAACCCGAATCTTTCTATTTTACGGGAGTCGCTTCCGTTGGCTTGTCCTGTTCCTCCGTAAATATTAGCTATAACACCGAAATCGTGTGAAATTTTAGAAACAATTCTGGCATTGGCTTCCCAAAGATCCGTAGCTGGCGCTGCTCCCGGGAATGCAAATAATGATCTTCCGTCTCCCAAAATACCAATGGCAGCATCTTGCGTAGTTGGCAAATGTCTGTAAACAAAACCTGTACTGAATGCAAATGGAGCATCTTCTGTTCTATCACTATCCCAAGCGTACATCCACGTTGCAGGAGTTGGGTCGTAGGTAAATAGAATTTCTCCGGCAGTCTGTTCTCTGTTTGCTCTTACTACAAAAGGATCTTCCAGAATATTTCTTGGTCTTCCCGGTGCTGGTGCAGTGGTAGGAACTGGCCCTTCAATAGGTTTTTGCCAAAGGAAATTAGGGGCAATTTCTAAATTTCCGATTTTATAGGTAAAACCAGTAAGAAAATTATATTGGTTTCCACTTCCACTGTCTTTCAGTCTCCAACCTGTAAATGTTTGAGTATAATCTGCTCCTCCATTGGCTACCAATCCCATTACTGCTCCTTGTGCATACCAATTGAATTTTCCTCCGTTGTATGTGAATTTGGCTTTTCCTCCCCAGTTATCTTTATTGTTGACTTGATCTTGGTAAATATTTCCGTCTCTGTAGAGTTGGAAATCTCTTCCGTTAAGAGGCTGACCTGCCCAAATCCCTCCTAAATCAATAGCAAATTTGCCTAATTTTCTTTGAATGGCTAAAGTTGCTCTTCTGGTTTTAGGTTGTGGAACGGCAAATGAACTTTGCGAATCTCCTCTTTGATCTAAATCTTCGTGGAAAATTCCGGTAACATTAAATTTTCCTAAGTTTTTAGAATATTTTACTAAAAACGCAGGGTTTGCTCCCCACCAAAGTTCTGGTCCAAAGGCTACTTTCAGTCCATTGATCTCTTTTTTTCCTGTGAATTCAAATCCGAAAGGAGCTTCTCCGTTGTAGATATCCATGTTAGGACCATAATTGGCTTCCGGATATAATCCAAAAATATCGCCTTCATAACCCCAATGATAATGTCCTGTTCTGTAGAACCCATGAAGATCAAAATTTTTGTGATTCCAATTATAACTTGCGCTGTATACTTGTACCCTGTTAAGATCTCTCATTTCAGTAATTGTTCCGTCTGCATTCATCACTTTAATAGGTCTTCCTCTGTTTTCATAGAAAATCTGGTCGATAGGATTTTCTGCTACATTACCCAAAATATTAAAATTCACATTGGCTCTCATATTGGCAGTCGGATTTCCCTCAACTCCAATATAATATGATTGCATGTGATCAAAACCTTGTTTGTTAGGATATTTGGTATAAGCGTCTGATTTATCTTTTGGAGTTTCTGTAAGGCTTCCTCCTGTATTGAAGGTGGTAAAATCTGCTCTCAGTTGGCTGATTTTTATTAAATCACTGCTTTCACCTTTCAAAGCTGCTTTGTCTCCTCTTGCTCTGAGTTGTGCATCGGCAAGATTAACATTTCCGAAGTAAGACTGAACCGCATTTCCGGATTTAGCAGCGCTATTATTGTAAGGATTAAATTGATGAATTTCTTTTAAAGTATAGTATGCGCTTCTCGGATAGAGTTGATAATGACCTGAAGCATCGGTTTTTCCTTTGGCACAAATTCCGAACCATTCTTCATTCATATTGTTTTGTCCCTTCTTAAAGTCTTTGATATAACCACCATTACCCCATGAAGCATTGGAGTTGTGTACGTCCAAATCTTCGGTTTGCTTGTACTTCCACCAACCATCACTAAACTGGAAGGTAAAACCACCGATAGAATTTCCGGCTTTACCCATTCCGGCAGCATTTTCATAGATTTCTTGCCAATTTCCTTTCAAATAGTACGATTGTGCATCTTGATCTTCCTGTTGGGATAATTCGTTGAATGCATCAGCTCCAAATTCTGTAAAAAGAACCGGTTTTCCGCATTCTTTTTTTACCCTGTCGAACAAGTCGGTGAAAGAAACACCACGATAAGAATTGATACCAAGAATATCTACATCTTTACATTCTTCATTAATAATGTTGAGAAAAAGCAAATCTCCATTACATATTGCAACAGGAACCGAACCGTCTAAAGATTTCATGGTTTTTGCTGCTTCATTCATCAACTGATACATTGGTCTTCCACGTTTCTCACCGATGAATTTTTTTTGCTCTTCATCATCTGGAAAATCTTCGGTTTCCGCACCTTGCCAGAAAAGACCGTAATTATTTTCATTTCCAAGTAGATACAAAAGTAAGCCGGGTGTGTTTTTATATTGGGTAGCCAATTGTTTTGCTTCAGACATTAAAAGCTCTTGAGTTTTTTTGTCGTCATAATGTGTAATTGGTGTCCAAACTCCGTCAATGGTAAGTCCATATCTGCCGAAAGAGTGATTGAGCATGGTATAGATTCCATAATTTTCGTAGATATAGGTAATCCATTTTTTAGGAATACCTGAATATACTCTTATGGTATTCACTCCCATATTTTTCAACAACCCCATTTCATCATCCAATGCTTTTTGGATAAAATCATCGGGCTGATTCCAAAGTGAATAATTGTAATTGGTACCTACAGGGAAATAATCCCAGTTCATTCCATTAACCATAAATGGCTTTTCATCTATCAGTAGCTTTTGTCCGTCATTATTATTTACCACTTTCACAGTTTGTGTTTGGGCAAAAATTAGTTGGCTAAGTACAAAAACAGAAAGGATGTATAATCTTTTCATATAGTATTATGTTGTTTTTATTTTAGTTTTATTAGGTAGGTACATATGTGCTGTTGCTAAAGATAATATCATTATGAGATAATACACAATTATTGTGTATATACATTTGATATACATATTTTTTAGGAATTAAATAATTGATTATTAATTATTTATAAAAAATGGTTTTTTGAAAATAAAAATAAATGGTAATAAATTTTAAAGGATTTTTGAATTTAGATGCCAATAGGAAATACCAAAAATTTAGACGAATTGAGTAAAATTTATGAATTACATAAAATTTCTTGAGTAAAGCATAACATATATTATCAAAAGTAAATGTCGATATTGTAAAGGGTAATTTTGCATCAGAAAAACTGTTATTTTTAGATGCTTTTTATTTATGAATTGGAGTTCAATTTCCATTATATATCCATCATTTTAAAATAAAATTTGACATATACTATTTTATGTATGATCTGTTTTTAAGGCAAAATACAAGGATTGTATAATATGAGCTGTTAAAATTATTTTGGGTGCTTATTTCCGCAATAGGGATGGAAGCGGTTATCCTTTTGCTTTTGCTAAGGGAAATGGGATGGCAAAGCAAAAGATATGAACGGACAGCCCGACCCGAGCGACGGGATAAGCCGGGTAAAGGGGATTGCCAAAAAAATTAAAAAATTGGAAGGTTTGAAAAGAGATTTCAAAAAAAACCTCATAGATTTTTTAAAGTCTATGAGGTTTGAATTTAAAATTAATGATCGTGCTTGTCTTCCGCAGTACACAATCCTATAATGGTGTGGAAAGTATCGTGGATTTCACTTAAAGATTGGGTAATGTCTTTGTCAGAGGCTTTTTTCTTGATTTTTTTCTCCAAATTTTGACTTCCTTTTACCAGATTGTCAAGAGATTCTTTAACGCCAGATTTGTTAAATTCTGCCGGAATGGAAGAAGATTGAAGGGTTTTGGCTTTGGTAACCATTTCTCCAATTCTTGTTTTGATGGGTTGTAGATTTCCTTCTTCACTTGGATGAAACGTTTGTGACATTACGCCGTGAAAATCTTTCAGAGCTTGCCAATCGTCAAAACGTCCTTTAGTTGCGGCTTCATATCTTCGGCTTACTTCTTTCCAATTGAGGACATTCCAGATCGCGGTGAGATAATCTGCTCTTTTGTTTTGGTATTTAAGATAATACGCGTGTTCCCAAACATCAATTCCTAAAATAGGTGTTCCTTTTACTTCTGCAACATCCATCAACGGATTATCCTGATTGGCAGTGGAAGTAATGGCTAATTTTTTTTCCGGCGTTACTACCAACCAAGCCCAACCTGAACCGAACCGATCTGCACCTGCTTTGCTCACTTTTTCTTTAAAGGTTTCCAAATTTCCAAAACTTTCGTTGATGGCTTTTGCTAGTTTTTCGGAAGGTTGCGTGTTTTTTTCGGGTGTAAGCATCGTCCAAAACAACTCGTGGTTGTAATGTCCACCTGCATTATTTCTTATTACAGACGTTTCTTTGGAAATATGTGAAAGAATTTTTTCTATACTTTCTTTTTCCATTGGTGTTCCAGCAATGGCTTTATTCAGGTTATTGACATATCCTGCTGCATGTTTGGAGTAATGGATTTCCATAGTTTGAGCATCAATAGAGCCTTCTAGTGCATTGTAAGCATAGGGTAGTGGTGTTTGCGTAAACTGTGCCGATACAAACTGTGCAGTCATCAGTACACTTGCTGCGGCTAATGTGAATATTTTCATGTTTTTTATGTTGATTATTATTTTAAAAGTTTTTGAATGTCTTCTATTAATTTTTCTCTGTCGGGATGATATTTTCCATGTAGATTTGGAGTTTTGCCTTCCGCATCTTCATAATTCAGTCCTGAATAATAAAGAATAGGCATATTGTTATCATCAAATCTTGACCGCAAATTACCTTCTTTATCCACCAAAGCAATCATCCCACTATGATTGAGACTTTCTGCATCGTCTTCTTTATCGCCTACATAGATATTAAATTCATTGGCTAATTTACCAATATAATCTCTATTTCCGGTAAGAAAATGCCAGTTAGGAGAAGTAGCTCCTACCTTTTTTGCATGGGTTTTCAAAATTTCGGAAGTATCGTGTGAAGGATCGATGGAAATGGAAATGATTCCAAAATCGGGACTTTTGATTTCATCCTGAATGTATTTCATATTTTTATTCATCACCGGACAAATCGTAGGACAACGGCTGTAAAAAAACTCCACCAGATAGACTTTTCCCAGCATATCTTTATCGGTGATTTTTTCCCCGTTTTGGTCTATTAATTCAAAATCCGGAATCTTCATCACTGTATAAAGATTTTTTTGGAAATAGGACATTCCTAATCCTATCCCTAAAAAAAGGATGCTAAAAATAACTAAAGGTATAATGATTTTATTTTTAGAAGAGCTTTGTTTCTTCTTATTTTTGAGCATATTTTTCTGGATTTTTCTGGAATTCTGTTTTGCAATGATCACTGCAAAATCCGTATGTTTTATTTTTGTATAGTACGGTATCTTCTAGAAATTCGGCAGTTTTCATTTGGCAGATAGGATCTTCCGTATTTACTACTTTTATATTTTTTAAATTGGTTTCAGGTTTCATTTTTTTTATCTGCTTTACTTTTGGTGTTTCTTGTTTACAAGATAATGTGGATACTGATAAAAGTATCATTAAAAGATAGGTTTTCATTTCAAAAATTTGATTTAATTAAATAATAAATGATGTCTTCTGTAGAAAGAAAGCTATAAATACGGAGTCAAAAAATTAAATCAGAGGTGGATGAAAAACAGATAAATCTAAAGAGAAGTTATAGAATAATGCTAAGTAGGAATTTAGCTTTGAATTATTGACTGCATCACAAGAAAAATCAGAAAAAATAAAAATATCTTTTATGATAAAAGAATCGGAAAATCCGGATTTGTTCATTTTTTGGTTTTCTTGTTTTGGAAAATTTTCGGAAGTTTTTGCCATTTCTTTGGCGAGATAGCATTTTCCGTTGCACATCAGTTGCGGCTTTTTTCTGTTTTCGCAAAGATTTTTTACAATAAAGTTATAATTTGAAGCATAATCTATCAAAGGCAAAACCGGACGCAATGCAATGGTAAGAATAATGAATATGGAAAAAATAAATTTCAAATATCTACTTTACACAACAAAGATAATGAGTTTAGGTGATTTTGATCGGTGATATATGTCATAAGTGATAATAATGATGTTTGTTGAAAATCATTTTTTCTTACAAAGAAAAATCCTGCAAAAAATGCAGGATTTTATCAAATAGTTCTATCAATACTTTTTACGGTTTCCAGAAAGCCCATACTTTTCCATTGAAAATGCAGAGTTGGTCTTTTACGGTATCATAGACCATCATTCCGGCTGCCGGATTTTTGATATTAAGGTGCGGAGACGCCACTTTTGGTAATATCATCGCTTTGTCGGTATCACCTAACACCAAAATACCGGGAGTAGTATCGGTTGAGGGATTTCCTCCGATTAACGTTTTGGCCGACGTTTTCTCGGTTGCAGAATCCTGAAGAGTGGTATCGACCACACCTGTAGTATCTACAGAGGTTGTTCCGATGGTGGTATTTTCATTTTTTGATAACGCTACCCAAGTGGAGTTATTCCTGTATTTAAAGATTTTATCATTGGTATCGAATATTATGGTTCCTGCAACAACATCTGTTACGGATGCTGCGCTGGTTACCCAAGGAACGATCACCCCCCTGTTACTTGATGAAAACTCTAATGAAACCGAAGAGTTGGTTACGGCTGTCGGATTACTTCCAATAACGATCTGAGCTTTGCTGTAGAAAACTGTAAGCAAAATACCCAATGCAATATATTTTTTCATTGTTTCTTGTATTAATTAATAGATTAGTCCGGACAAGCCTGTGTTGTAAAGCAGCTCCACACAGTACCGGTGTAGATTTTCAGACAGTTGTTGGTCGTATCATACACCATCATTCCTTTTACAAAATTTGTGGTAGGAATACCATCCGGATTCCCTCCTGTAAAGCTGACTCTGTTTACCACAAACCCTTTGGTTTTAGCTTCTAAAGTCATCCATGCTCCTTTTCTTACCATTGGCCAGTTTCCATTATCTGCTCCTGCTCTTCCTAAGGATGTAATTCCAAACGGAGTTGAAAGTTCTGAACCATCGGTAACTATTATTGGGTTTTTGTAGCAATAGGTAGGCGTAGTAACGCTCACTACATCTAATTTAGAAGCGATACAATTTGTAGTTCCTGTGTAGCGTACATAAACAGTATAAGTTCCAGCAGCAAGATTGGTAAAATTTGTGGAAGATTGCCAACTGGTTCCATTTATACTATACTCGTAAACACTGCCTACTGGAGAATTAACCGTAATAGTACCTAAAGTTGAGCCATTTACATTAGTAACCGTTGTAGTTGGTGCGTTTGGTGGAGATAGTTGAAAACTAATATCATCCAATGCTAAATCGTTACCATTTCCACCAATAGCATTGTTTTGAATAACGAGATCAATATCTGTAGTAATTGCTACAAATGAAAGTGTGTATTGATTCCATACTCCGACTGAGGTAATATTTCCTGTAGCAGAAGTAGCTATATTCGCAAATGTAGAAGGGTTTACAACTTTAAAATTTACATTAGGACTTACAGTAGAGGAGCTTATACTTGCTACCCACACAGAGAAGCTATAAGTAGCCCCAACAATTAAGCCGGTAAAGCGACGACGGAAAAATTCGTTTTGGTCATAAGAGGCATTAACTACCATCATCTGACCCGTACCATTGTTAGATGTATGATCGAACATTGTGGTAGCCCAAGAAGCAAATTCAGGGTTAGTTCGGGTAATTACCTTATAATATCCGTCTGCTGCCGGTGTAGAATTTCCAATATAATGGTAGCTGGTTTGCCCTGTAAGAGCAGCACCATAGGCTCCCGTAGAGCCTGTTCCAAAATTTTCGGTATAGGATACTGAACAATTGGTTGTCATTGCAAAAGGATTGGCGATATTGCCATTAGAAAAAATAGCATGCACAGTCTCACTGGCAGTCACTACAATAGAAGCAGATTGACTAATTAAATTAGACGTAGAATTACTAGTAGGATCATAAAGTAAAATATCTTGAAGACTCCATCCAGAAGGAACTGCTTCACTTATTGTGTAGGTTCCTGGTGTAACAGCAAGCATTATAGAATTACCATTAGTAGGGCTGGTACGTACTCTTTCGTCATCTATCCACCAAACGGTACTTCCGTCCAATGAACGAGAGAAAATATTACCATAAGGAGGGGCAATAGAAAGGTTTCCAGAGGCAATCATCCACATTTGTCCACCGATACCTCCAGTAATGTTAAGACCTCCTCTTCCGGTAACTTCTGCAGAACCCCAAGTGGTGCCACTTGTCCATTTGTATACAAAGACAGCAGCTGACGGTGTAGAATAAGACGAATAAATATTACCTAAATTATCCACTGCAATATCTAAAGCAGAACCTGAAGTACTAGCTGGGCTGCCCAATGAAGTTGATACTCCAGCGCTTGTTACATTATAAACTAAATTATCACTTCTGGAAACCAGAATATTTCCTGTAGATGGATTTCCATCAATATATACATTGGTAGTTGAAGTGCCAATCTGAGACCAAGTCGTACCAGATCCGCTATAACGATAGATTCTTCCACCGGCGATACAATAAGGCTGGTTACCCCAAGTACTCCCTATGTCTGTGGCTGAAGAACCTCCAAGGTTTGCACTGGTAGCGATGGTAGTAATAGTGGAACCATCGTAATACAATACATTACCTGTTGAAGTGACAATATAAGCTGTATTTCCAGCACCTCCATCTATTCTGGAGGCATTTGTAACAGGTACAGCAGTCCAAGCGTTTGAGCCAAGATCTCTGTAATAAATAGTGTTAGTAGCACCTGTACCACCTACTGCATAAAGTCTTCCATTGGCAGATGATCCAATGTCTCTCATAGATAATTGAGTAGGGTTATCATTCAGTATAAAACTAGGTACAGATGTACTGCCACCTGTTACGTTAAAAGTGAAATTTATACTGGAAGACTCATCTAATGTTTTTTTGTGTACATAAATATACCCAGCAAGAGAAATACCAAAATTTGCATTGGTTACACTAGTATTAATAGTACCCAAAGGTAGAATGCTATTTGCAGTACCATCATTCCCCGCTCCCGAACCAAAATACTCGCCAGTACTCATCCAGCTCGTTGGTAAAGTTACGGCAGGAACAGAGGTTTGTCCTATGGTTGCTGCTACGGTAGTTACATATGCGGTATAGGAATTTCCCGGAGTGGCAGAAAATGTAAATTGACCAGATGATGGGACTGTAATAGTTTTGGCAACTTGTCCGTTAGTATTATCATACAATATAGCATAAAGTGTAGTACCAGCATTGGTTCCTGTACCATTTACCGTAGAGTCAGACAACCCATTCGTATCATTGTACACATTTCCACTTATATCAATGCTTAATACTGCGTTAGGACAGCTAGCTCCATCGTTATTAGAAGCAGGTGTAGAAGTAGAGATAGTGGTAGCACTTAAAGTTGAAATATTTACCTTATAAAAATTACCAGTATCGTTTCCAAAGACATATAAATTTGAATTGGAGTCTGCAAATGCAGAACCAAAAGAACTTGCTTCTGATGCTGAAAAACCAGTAATTTGAGAACCACTTGCAGATGCAGCACCAGTAAGCGGATTTAAAGTTATCAATCTTCTATTATTAGCTGCGTTCGATGGATTTCCTATTCCGTAAAATCTTCCTGCACTTGGTACGTATACAAGGTCATTCGAAAAAAGACCTCCACTTCCTCCTATCAAAATAGTAGTGCCATAAGGAGCAGTACTATCCAGAACGAAACCATTGGTTGGATCAACCAGTTGTAGATAAGTACTTCTACTCGGATTGATGTCCACAACGTAATAACTACTACCACTTATAGTTCCAAAAACCATATATCCTCCTGGTATTAAACCTCCCCAAGTATAATTAACGCCATTAGGTAAGTTTGTAATGGTATATTCTTCGGCAAGTCCATTAGAGCCTATTTTAATCAATTTATTAGTATTGTTAACCGTTCCCCAAAGATAATTATCAACATCATTATAAACTAAACTGTTAATTTGTTGAGTCAATGTAAATAAAATGGTTCTAATACCAGTATTAATATTGTAAGAATAAAGACTTGAAGGAGAACTAGAATCTCCCGCAGACTGATATGCAATACCGGATTGACAAGTGAATGGTTGCGATGTTTCTCGACAAGACGAAGGTAGAGCTGTAATTGCAGTTGGGGCAGTATACGACGCACACGCCGGAACATTAAAAGTGGTTGAACCCGCACCAAAAGTATAATTCACAGCAGGAATATAACTTGCTTGTGGAAGTTGTACGGAATTACCGGTTCCGGAGAATGCAAAAGTGCCACCAGACCTAACAAAATCACTTCCCAATACATTGTTGCTTGTCCCTTTGGTATTATCACAAAAACGAACACCTCCCGTCATATTTACAGTACCTGCTGTACCAAATATTGCCCCTCCATTTCTTGTAGAAGCGCAAGTATTTTTAGCAAAAGCAGTGTTGGAAATACTATTAGTAGTTGCTTCTAAATATAATGCACTACCGTCACCTCCGGTAACAGAATTTTCATAGAAAGTAGAATTGGAAATACTAAGAGATCCGGCTGCGGCTACTTGTCTAATAGCACCACCATGGCTACTTGTAGATGTACAAATATTTGAGTTTTTATAAAATTCACAATTAGAAATGCTTAAAGAAGTGCTTGCGGTGTAAATAGCGCCACCACCATCTAGACCTCCGGTTTGATTATCGTGAAATTTACTTCCGCTAATGCTTACATTGTTACCTGTTGATACAAAAATAGCTCCGCCTCCTGCAGATTGACCCGTTAATGCAGGGGGGATGTTAGTATTGGCTTTAAATATACAGTTGGTTATTGTAAAATTAGTAACCGAGGTAAGGTATAAAGCAGAACCATAAGAAGATGCTCTATTAGTAAGATTTTCATAGAAGGTACAATTATCTACGAGATTATTTTGTGAAGTAGAAAAATATAATGCACCTCCATTGGTGTATGCAAAATTTTGGTTGAAGGTAGAGTTCTTCACAATATTATTATCAGAAGAGGTAATATAAGCTGCTCCTCCTTCTGCAGTTGTTCCGAAATTACACATTGTTACCCCATCAAGTGTCCATGCATCCGATGAAGTAATATACACCGCTCCTCCGTTAGTTGCAGCGGCTGTAATAGTAGGGGAAGAACGGGAGAAAGAACAGCTTTGTATTAGTCTTTTTCCGTTGTTGGTTACGTTTCCTCCTACAGAAGTTATATAAATTCCTCCTCCTGAAGTAGCTACGGTATTGTCTTTGAAGGTACAATTTTTAAAGTTAAAAGTATCATTTGCATCGTTATCAAACGTAGTAAGATAGATCATCCCGTTTGCTGTTGAAGAATTTCTGAAAAATGTACAATCTTCGATATTCAAGGTATAAGTTGCGGTAGAAGTACCATCAATATAAACAATGGTACCATTTCCTGTTTTACTATTATTGGAAAAATAAATTCCTTTTAAAGTAAACGAGGTATTAGGAGCGGTTGTCTTATTAAAAAAGCCTCGGCTAGATTCCGAAAAAATAGTAACATTAGCAGTAGGATTATAACCGGAAAGATCCGTTCCAGTAGCATTTGCAGGAAACCCTCCTTGTATAAAATGCGAAGCTAAGGTAAGATTCATAGGAGTTCCCGCAGCAGTTCCCCAAGAATTGTAAGTACCCGCTGCTACATATACATTGTCCCCGTTATTAAAGGCAGTTATAATGGCAGCAGAACCTCCAGCCGCATTATCCCAACTGGATCCGTTTCCGCTACCTGTGGCATTTTGTTTTACGTAATAGTTTGCCGCAAAAGCAAAACTATTTACAAGCAAAATCATTAGGGGTAGGAGTGGTCTCACTGTATTTTTAATTGATGCTGTTAGCAAAAGCAATAAAGTTGCTTTTAGTTTTTTATAGTTAATAAATATTGATTCCATTTTATATTTTTAAAATTATTTTTTTTGAACAACAGCAAAGTGAAAAACCATTATCGAGTATTAAAGATTCCGAAAACCTGAAATTTTGTATTCTTGTGATTTTGTAAACCATTTTATATTGTTACAAAATGGATCTGTTGTTTGTTGGATGAAGATATTACTATCAAAAAAAGTTTATCAAACGTAATGATGTTTTAAAATTTACATTTTTTTGAATAAAAAATATCGTTTTATCCCATTGGTGGAGGTCGGGAAATATATTCCGAAGAAAATTTCCAGAAAGGGGTATGGGTATAAAGTGAGAAGTTGTCTTTACGGAGAGGTGTTAAAGAAAAAAAAATTTGCAATTTTAGTGCAATTGCATAGTATTGGAAAGTAGAACTCCCTAATCCGACAGAACAGTTACCTGTATATGCAAACCAAAAATCTTTGGAAGGTACATGTGGAAGATATGTTTTGGTTGTCTTAACCGGAGGATAATAAACAATCTTTTTAGTATTGCATATAAGTTTTTTCCTTTTTTGGCTTTTTAGGGTTTTATTAGCAATTTTTTTTGAAGAAAGATCTATAGATTTTTTTTTCTTATTTATCTCTGTATGAATAGTTGTATCTTCTGAATAAATTGTTGCATCTTCTGAAACATATATGACTTGATTTCTTGAGGAAATGTAACTTTTTTCAAGGGGTGCTTCGGCAGAAGCATTTGTTTCGTGTGCGTAAGATTGTTGAGAGAAGAAAAAAGTGGGGAAAAAGGCAAAAACAAAAAATGCTAAAAAAATTGGAGTTTTTTTCAATTTTTTCAATTTCTTCATATCTTTATTGTGACAATTTTTTCCCATCAATTATTACATAAATAGTTCATTTAATGCTTTATGTGTTTATCACTTTAAAATACTTTTTGAATTTTTCTATGATTGAACAAATGCAATTATGAAAAGAAAAACCTATCTCTAGATTTTTATTTTTTGTGGTGCAAAACTATATGGAATAGCCACTTTAATACAAGATAATACCTCGACTAATTATGAATTAGTTCACGATTTTTAAATTGTTAAAGTATTTGTAATCAATATTTTGTGATATTGTTGAATAGAAATTTTGAGAACAATTGATACAAAGATATGTTGAAGTAAAACTTATCTTCCGGAAATTGAAATTCGCGGAAAGGTTAGTTTTTTATTCAAAATTCTAAGATTGTTTTATGGTAAAAATACCCTGAAACATACTCGCAAAAATTACTTATCCAATGAGATTAGGCAGGAAGATTGCGTTTCAAATGAAATGGTATGAACTAGAAATTAAATTCTGAAATTTTATTAGAATCAATTTAATATACTTTATTGTATTTTTCTTCTTTTAGATATTCAATGAATTTTGAAGGAGGAATACCTGTTTTTTCAATAAAAATTCTACCAAAGACAGTATGAGAAGAAAATCCACATTCTTCAGCAAGGTAACTTATTTTATAATTCAAATACTCCGGATTATGTTTTAGTTTCAGAATAATATAATCTATCCTGAGCTGATTGATATAGCCATTAAAATTATTTCCTTTATACTTTTTAATTGCAAAAGAAAGGTAATTATAATTGATATTCATGCTTGAAGCCAATGAGCTTAAGGAAACGTTGGGAGACAAAAATTGCTGCTTTTTTTCAAATTTTTCCAGCTTATCCAGTATTTCTTTTTCTTTTTCATCAGATAAAATATTTTTATCTGTTTTCGCGACTTCTTCTTTAATGTTTTCTTCCTCTTTTTTAGGAACAGATTCTTCTTCTTTCCTTTCTAAGCGGGCATTAATTTCCATAAACCTTTTTTTGTACCTCCTCAAGGTGATAAAGCGATTTACTAAATATGCTGTTAGTAATAATAAAAATACTATGGCCACCCAAAGATAATTCATAAAATTTTTCGAATTATTTAACTCATACTTTAGAGGGGTAATTTGATCCAGATTATAAAGTTTGGCTGTAAGATCCGCTCTGGATGTATAATCGTATTTCTGATTAATTTTTTGGTAAAGTTTAGAGTATTTTATATAGCTCTGCTCATCTTTTAAATTTTCTGCGTTGATAGTAGCAATCTTATATAATTCTATCTCTACATTAATGAAACTAATGGTAAGCATCTTTATTTTTAGAGCTTTCTCACAATACTCTTGAGATTTTCTATAGTCTTTTTTTAGCTGATAGGCTCTTGCTAAAAAATAGTAATCATAATATAATGCCATTTGATCATTTTTATGATTAACCATGTTTTTTAAAACTTTCGCTATCGCTAAATCGAGTTTGCCGGATAATATATGATAACTAATTTCGCTATTGGCAACAATTTCTTCTACTTCATTTTTAGGAATTGGTATTTTTCTTACAGCAGATAAGTAGTATGCGGCAGAATCTAATTTTTTTTGGAAACTGTAGCATATAATAATGTTGTTATAATTAACGGCTTTATTATAATTAAGCTCATATACTTTTTTGGAAGGAAGTTTTGTTTTTTCGGATAACAAGTAATTATCCATATCTTCACACGCTTTTTTGTAGCCTTTAATACATTTAACGAAATCACCTGTTAAAAAATAAATTACTCCATTGTCTCCGCCTAATAGGATCTTTTGATAATTGTCTATTTTTTGAGTTGATTCTAAGGCATTTTTTAGTTTTAAAAAATGCAAAGCATCATCATTTTTATTAAGTAAGGCGTAAAAAATTGCTATTACGTTAAGATTGCTTATTTGTAATGGTATGTCTTTGCTTATTTCTGCATACTGGTTTGATTTTTTTAAGTTATCTATAGCTCCCGTTAAATCCCCCAAAACAGATAGACTATAGCTTTCTCCATATATTTTATAATACCTTGCTTTTTGTATGTTTGTGAGTTTTCGTTTTGCGAGTTCATCCAAATAAATTTTCCTTACATCGCTTTTCAGATACCACGATTTATGAAGGAGATCTTCTACAGGATATTTGGCTAAAGAATCTTTTTCTACAGCAGGATTTGTAACCCAATTAGTATGGTTTGCCTTTTTTAAAGTAAAGAAGACACAGAAAACCAATACAAAGAGTTTTTGCATTAAAGATTTATAAATGTTCACATTATCTACCATAAAAACTAATACTATTTTTTTCAAAATATATTATAAGAAAACTAATTATTCTAACTGGCCATTTCGAGTTTTTTCTTTTTTAAAAATTCAATGAATTTTGAAGGAGGGATGCCCGTTTTTTCAATAAAAATTCGACTAAAAACAGTGTGAGAAGAAAAACCACATTCTTCGGCAAGATAACTTATCTTGTAATTGAGATACTCCGGATTTTGTTTCAATTTTAGAATAATATAATCTATTCTTAGCTGATTGATATAGCCATTAAAATTGCTGCCTCTATGTTTTTTTATAGTAAAAGTCAGGTAATTATAATTGACATTCATGCTTGTAGCCAATGAGCTTAAAGAAACGTTGGGAGACAAAAATTGTTGCCTTTTTTCAAACCTTTTTAATTTCTCTAATATTTCTTTTTCTTTTTCATCCGACAAAATACTTTTATCAGTTTTAACGACTTCTTCTTTAATGTTTTCTTCCTCTTTTTTAGGAACACATTCTTCTTCTTTCCTTTCTAAGCGGGCATTGATTTCCATAAACCTTTTTTTGTACATCCTCAAGGTGAAGAAACGTTTTACCAAATATGCTATGAGCAATAATAAAGATGATATAGCCACCCAAAGATACGTCATGAAATTTTTTGAATTATTCAATTCATATTCAAGGGGTTTTATTTGATCCAGATTATAGAGTTTTGTTATGAATCCTGCCTTTGTGCTATAATCAAATTTTTGATTTAACTCTTGGTAAAGTTTGGAATATTTCAGATAAGATTTTTCATTTCCCAATTTATCGGCTGCTTCCATAGCGATTTTATAAAGCTCTAGCTCATGATTGATAAATCCAAAACTTATCATTTTTGATTTCAGAGCCTGTTCGCAATATGCCAATGACTTTTTATATTCCTTTTTTAGAAAGTATATATTTGCTAAGTGATATGAGTCATAAAATATGGCAGCTTTATCATTTTTAAATTCATCCAAATCCCTATTTGCCCGCTTAATAGCATCGTCAAGATTTCCAGATAAAATAGCATAATTAATTTCGTTGTCCCGTATATTTTCAGTATCCAGTTCTTTAGGGGAGAGAGGCAGATTTTTAATTTTTTTTAAATAAAAGTTCGCCGAATCTAGTTTTTTTTGGAGTAGATATGCATTAACGATATTACTATATTTATCCCGTTTGGAACAATTTATTTCAAAAAAAGTTTTAGAGTCGATTTTATTTTGTTTAGCTAAATATTCATCTAAATTTTTTATGGCTTTTATATACCCCCTAATTTCTTTATCGAAATCTCCGATTACACCATAAACCAAACCTTCATCTCCTCCAAAAAGGAGTTCCTGAATATTGGATTTATCTCTATGTTCATATTTTAATTTTTTTTCTATATAGGATATTGCCAGATCATTTTTATTTTGAATAGCATATATTAGTGCTATCATATTGAGATTATTGGCATATAGTGTGTAATCTTTCTGTTTTTGTGCGTATAGATTGGATATTTTTATGAATTGTATAGATTTGTCAAAATCATTTAGAATTTCCAGATAATATTTCTCTCCACAAACTCTATAATATCTCATTTTATCACTGTCCACCAAATTTCTCCTCGCCATTTCATCACAATAGATTTTAGGGTTTGTTTCAGAATAGCATTTTCTGATGAGATCACGGACTTGATATTTTCTTAAAGAATCGGTATTATTATCTACAGAAGATTTCGCTCCTTTTGCATACAAAAAAAGACAACACAGTGAAAACAATGTGTATAATTTGTTTTTGAAAAAGCAGCCCATCATTCCTAAATAAGTTGATAAAATTACAAAAAAAATGTACTCAAATTACTTTAAGATACAACTCGTAATTAACATAATAATATTTTTTATAATCTGTTTTTTTAATTCACTGTAAATCAATAAAATAATTTGTTAAAAAAAGATCCCGCAATTTATTTTGCGGGATCTAACAGTAATATTCAATTTCTAATCACATATTTTTCAATATCAAACTGCTTCAAGTTGCAATTTTTTTATTGCAATTATGCTCATTTAGCAGTTTATATCACTTTATTGAATTTGCTAAACAAACATTGTCTTAGCTTTAAATTAATACCTTTTTACGGTTTCCAGAAAGCCCATACTTTTCCATTGAAAATGCAGAGTTGATCTTTTACGGTATCATAGACCATCATTCCGGCTGCCGGATTTTTGATATTAAGGTGCGGAGACGCCACTTTTGGTAATATCATCGCTTTGTCGGTATCGCCTAACACCAAAATACCGGGAGTAGTATCGGTTGAGGGAGTTCCTCCGATTAATGTTTTGGCCGACGTTTTCTCGGTTGCAGAATCCTGAAGAGTGGTATCGACCACACCTGTAGTATCTACAGTGGTTGTTCCGATGGTGGTATTTTCATTTTTTGATAACGCTACCCAAGTGGAGTTATTCCTGTATTTAAAAATTTTATCATTGGTATCGAATATTATGGTTCCCACGACAGCACCTGTTACGGATGCTGCGCTGGTTACCCAAGGAACGATCACCCCCCTGTTACTTGATGAAAACTCTAATGAAACGGAAGAGTTGGTTACGGCTGTCGGATTACTTCCAATAACGATCTGAGCTTTGCTGTAGAAAACTGTAAGCAAAATACCCAATGCAATATATTTTTTCATTGTTTCTTGTATTTAATTAATAGATTAGTCCGGACAAGCCTGTGTTGTAAAGCAGCTCCACACAGTACCGGTGTAGATTTTCAGACAGTTGTTGGTCGTATCATACACCATCATTCCTTTTACAAAATTTGTGGTAGGAATACCATCCGGATTCCCTCCTGTAAAGCTGACTCTGTTTACCACAAACCCTTTGGTTTTAGCTTCTAAAGTCATCCATGCTCCTTTTCTTACCATTGGCCAGTTTCCATTATCTGCTCCTGCTCTTCCTAAGGATGTAATTCCAAACGGAGTTGAAAGTTCTGAACCATCAGTAACGATAACCGGTAACTTATAGCAGTAAGGAGTATCTATAGGTACAGGTGTTACAGAAGTGCTATTATTACTCATATCCGGATCATTGTTTACATTTCCTTGATCTACGGTTGCAGCATTGGTATAAGTTCCTGAAAAATTTACTAAAGCAGTAATGGTTAGTATTGCAGATGAACCATTAGTTAAAGCTGGAATAGTCCATTTTCCTGTAGAGGAATTGTAAGTTCCTATAGATGCTGTATTACTGATATATGTATAACCACTCGGAAGTACATCGGTTACAATAATGTTGGTATTGTCATTTATACCATTATTTTTTGCCGTAATTGTAAATATGATGTTTGTTCCTTTGGTAGGGGACATATTATCTGCTGTTTTGGTAATAGATAAATCGGAAATATTAGGTACCGGAGTTACTGAAGAGGTATTGTTACTTGAATTAGGATCATTATTTACTCCTCCATTATTTATGGTAGCTGTATTGGTAAATACTCCTGATGCTTTTACAGTCGCAGTAATTGTTAAAGTTGCAGTTGCCCCATTAATCATATTACCTATAGTCCATACTCCGGTTCCGGAGTTGTAGCTTCCTGTAACGGTAGAACTACTTACAAAGGTATATCCACTTGGAAGTACATCCGTTACCGTAATTCCTGTGTTGTTACTAGGTCCGTTATTTTTTGCAGTCAATGTAAATACAACATTGCTACCAACATTTGGAGTAGAATTATCTACTGTTTTGGTGATTTGTAAATCCGAAACTTTTACCGGAACAGGTGTTACTGAACTTGTATTGTTACTCGAAACGGTATCATTGTTTATTGTTCCCGCATCATTTACTGTGGCAGTATTGGTATAAACTCCAGAATCTTTTACGGTTGCCGTAATGGTTAAAGTGGCACTTGCTCCATTAATCATAGATCCTATGTTCCAAACTCCAGTCCCTGACGTGTAAGTTCCCGTTGTTGTAGAACTGCTTGCATAATTGTAACCACTCGGTAGCAGATCATTAATTTCTACACTTGTATTATCATCAGGACCATTGTTTTTTGCGGTAAGCGTAAATACAACATTGTTTCCTACATTAGGAGTTGTATTATCTACGGTTTTGGTTATTTGTAGATCAGATGATTTTGGAACAGGTGTTACAGATGCAGTATTGTTAGATGTATCAGAGTCTGTAATACCGGCAGCAGTTATAGAAGCAGTATTGGTATATGTGCCTGTTGATTTCACTGTTGCAGTAACTGTAAGTGTAGCTGAAGCGGTATTTGCTAAAGCTCCTATCGCCCAAACACCTGTTCCTGAATTGTAGGTTCCTGTTGCAGTAGAACTGCTTACATAAGTATATCCACTCGGTAGCAAATCGGTTACTTGTACTCCTGTATTATTTGCAGTTCCGTTATTGGTTACCTTTATTGTAAATATTACATTGCTTCCTACAATAGGCGTTGCGTTATCTACCGTTTTGGTTACAGCCAGATCGGATGCTGTTATACAGGCAATACCAGATGCACTGTTATTTAGGTTTCCAGTTCCTGCGGATCCTCCGGATACAACTACTTGGTTTGTACTAGTATTGCTTGCTGTACAGGCGGTTATTTTGGTATCATAACAAAATTGTGGCAGATCATTATTGGTAGCTTCGCTATTAACATAGTTGGCTCTAATAACTGTATTAGTACCTGTGGTAGAACTTACATAACCATAAGTGAGTTGTACTTTTATACTAGGATAGCTGCTATACAGTATAGGAGTTGCAAAAGTTACTGTTTGCTGTGTATCTTCTGTGGTAGTTGCAGTTACATTAGCTGTGGTTAGCAAATTATTAGAAGTATCATAAATCTTTATGGTAGAATTGTTTTGTATTGGAAGGTGTGATAAAGTTACTGAGTTCCAAGATTTTATTGTAGTACCCGGGTTACAGACATTGCTTTTTGTTGAAGCATTTGCCAAAGGATCGGGTGCTACATATATAGCAGATGCAGGTGTAAAATTTAGTACACAATTTTTAGCTAATGTCCCTCCTCCTGCTGCTTTATCTAAAGATAAAACATTCCATTGCTGGCTATCACCATATACAATTAAACATTTTTCACCATAAGGAGATTGTAAAACATCTCCGTTATATGGTAATGAACCTGATGAACCACCACCGCCTGCAGAAGTTGATGACGGTGTAGCACATGGCGCTGATACACTCCAATCATAGCAATAAACAGTATCTCCACTATAATTGTAAGTAAAAAGATAAGGCTTGCTAATACCGGTAGCAGTGTTATAATAAGATGATGCGCCAGGAAAAACAAGATTTGTGGGAGTGGTTATCGATGGAGTAGCAACACCAGAAGTATTATAACAAGGACTTGCGGCACCGGAAGAAGGATTTTGAGGGCAATATCCAATTACAGTACCTGTTGAATTTAGCCGCGGTAAAATTAGAGATGCAGTTAATCCATTCACATTGTTTATGGTTGGTGCGGTAGCAGTTCCATCACAATTAGTAGATGCTGCACTGCCAGCATTGGCATAAAGACAGATTGTACTTGCAGTATTCACAGATGAAAATGGAGAAGTAATTGTGTATGCTCTAGTGAAAGAAATCGCCCATCTGTTGTTATCTATGGGTACAATAGATGTATTATTGCCTCCAAAAGTAGAAGCTACAGTAACCGAAGGTGAAGTTGCGCCTGTAGGATATGTTGTAATTACTTCGACAGGATAAGCACTCATGTCCGATGGGTTTACACATCCGATTTCTAAAGTACCAGCTGTAGCTCCTTTCCAAACTTGGCAGACTTTCCCTGCAATCGCAACTACTCCCAAAGCGCCTGTAGTATTAGTTACAGTTCCAGCAGCGGCAGATGTAAAAACAGTAGAAGGCGTACTACAAAGCCTTACATCATTATTTGAGATATCAACACATCCTATTGCTGGTTTACCAAAATTAGTACTTGCATCATACAATTCATAAAATATTTTATTGCCAACTTGAGCGTAGCTGAAAACGTTTGGCGTGCTAACTGTAGAGCCAACAGTAAGGGTTCCACCTCCCTGTATACAATTAGTACCACCTAAAGTAGCATTCCCACAAATAATAGAAGCATTCTGGGTATGGTGGTTTACGGCAAGCACTCCAATGTCTCCGTTAGGGAAAGTGAATACTTTAGGTCCAAATCCATCACCACTACCTTTAACATTAATTGAGGTATTCTTTAATACATCATCTTCTGCAGCAAAGCTGTTTGCTCCGTAGGTAGGCAACATTGTGCTTCCATCTGCAGAAGGGTAGGTAATTGGAACTGTATAAGTACCAATAGTGGAGTTGCTTAGCTGTGCACCTGCTGTAGGAGAACCTGCAGTCCATCCAAGAGGAACTTTTGTTAATGAACTTCCCACATATGCTTGGAATGCGTCAGAAGTATCGTTTAGTGTTACGTTGCCAGTAGGTTCAGTGATATTTCCTTTTGCATCGGTAGTTGTATTTTTCACCCTTACCACATATTTTATCTGTTGCCCGGAATTTACACTGGTTATTACTGTTCCCGAAGTGTTTTCTGCAACTTTAGTAAGCGTTGAAGTTTGCGCCATAGCAAACCAAACGCTCAACAATGCCATGACAGAGAGGGATTTCCGCCAAAAACGAGTTGTCATTGTAGATTGTTTATTCATATTTTTTTCAAATGTTATTTATTTTATTAGTTATTGCATACTTCATTAGAAGGAGTAGATGCAATTTTGTTTTCATCATCTTTTGTTTTTCCGGTTAGTACACTTTGGGCGTACTGATCCCAAGTGGTTTTGTTATAGTATTCTCCAAAGAAATAATCCATGATGATTTTCATATCCGATGGAGTTTTGAAACCTTTTACATCTTGCAATAGATGCAATTCTTTATCAAAAAATATTAAAGCTGGTAAGCCAAACTGTTGGTTCATCATGGCCATTGCTAATTCGTGATGTCCTTTGGTTTCTTTTGTGGGAGGGATGTATTTGTACGTTTTTCCTTTATAGGTAATGTCTTTATTCTCTTCAATATTTAATTTTACAGCATACACTTTGTCATTGGAAAGAGCTTCAATAATGCTTTTATCAGTTAAAGTTTGTTCTCGCAAATCTTTGCAGTGGGAACACCAATCGGCATAAATCCATACCATTACTGGGCGGGGATCTTTGGCTTGCAAAGTCTCAATTTCAGACCATTGATGCCATAGAATTTGTTTGGAAATCCCCGTTTTCTTTTGTTGGCCCATCATAAACTGCTGGAGCAGCAGTAAAAAAACAATGAGGTATTTATTTTTCATTTTTAATCAATAAATTTTATTTTTAATCAAGTCAATTCATAATCTTAGCTTCACGTATTCGCATATATTCAAAAAGGCATTGAATATTGCAAATCATGGAAGAAAACCATTTCTTTCGAAGGTTATAATTAGTTCGGGTTGCTTTTGTGATTTATTCAAAAAAGCTAACAAATAATGCGTAAAATGACCTTTATACGGAAGGTGGAGGTCTAGAGATGTACTGTATGGAAAATTTCCAGAAAGTAACACTGGTATAATGCGAGAAGTTATCTTTATACAAGGCTTCAATAAAGCATTGCATTTTTTGATCTCTTACAGTGGTACAAATATTTTTAAGTTCTTGGGTAGAGTTTACAATTATCGTTGTTTGATCATTGTTGACTATCAGGTAAAACTTTTCTGTTTCGGGAGTTGGAAGAAAAAACTTTGCAGATTTAGGTATCTGGATAGTGATTTGCTTATCCTCCTGCAGAATTTTCTTTTTGTATTTTTTCTTGACTATGTTTTTGGAAATCTTTCTTGAAGAGAAATTCCTTGGTTTAGTTTTTTTATCTTTTTCTATGAAAATAGTTGCACCATCTACAATGTGAATTGCTTCATTTTCAGTCGAAAATTGATTGTTTATATCATTTGTGGAAGTCTGTTGAGAGAAGAAAAAAGTCGGAAAAAAAGTAAAAACAAAAAATGCAACTAAAGAAATCGAAAAAATTGGAGTTTTTTTCGATTTCTTAATAGCTATATAGTGATAATTTTTTATCATCATGTGCATTTCTATTCTTTCAATTGTGTATAAGTAATTTCTAAGTTTGTTATTTAAAATCCTTTTTTTTGAATTTTATTTTAAATAAAATCATATACAATTATGAAAATAAAATCTATATCTGTTTATCATTTGTGAAAGCAAAACTATACGTAATCGCTATCTGAATGCAAGACAATACTTCCATAAATTGCGAATTGATATATTGTTTTTCAGTATTATAATTTTTTAAAATATCAAGTACTTAGAATTTATTTAATTGATTTTTTATAAATGTTACAAAAAACAACTATGAATTATATATTTGCCTTTAAATGGAAAAATCGCAATAATTCAAAGTGTAACAACGAAAAGAAATCCAAAAAATATAGTAATCCTTTGTTTAGGGGTTTGAATTAACCGATTAAATACATATATAGAAAGAAGATTTTCTATGGATAGCAGCCTGAATTTTAAAAATAAGGATGGATAAAATATATAGGAATATTTACAAAAATTTATAAATATGAATCATTTGTTAAATTATCTGTAAATATTAATGGACTTGCTTTAGCCCGTTTAAAGAAAATGATGGAGAAATAGCTTTGCAATTAATTATTTGTAAATGAATTGATAATCATTATTTTGTGGCTTTTGTAGCCGGGTTCAAGTTGTAGTATTTTTTTTATTCTTCAAATCGTTTTTAAGATATTCAATAAATTTTGAGGGTGAAATACCTGTTTTTTCTATAAAAATTTTGCTAAACACAGTATGAGAAGAAAATCCACACTCTTCAGCGAGGTAGCTTATTTTATAATTAAGATATTCCGGATTTTGTTTCAATTTTAGAATAATGTAATCTATTCTTAGCTGGTTGATATAGCCATTAAAATTGTTACCTCTATATTTTTTTATCGTATAGCTGAGGTAATTATAATTGATATTCATGCTTGAAGCCAGTGAACTTAATGAAACGCTGGACGACAAAAATTGTTGCTTTTTTTCAAACTTTTTTAATTTATCCAGTATTTCTTTTTCTTTTTCCTCGGATAAAATACTTTTATCTGTTTTAGTTGTTTCTTCTTTATTACTCTCTTCATCTTTTTTGGGAGCTGGTTCTTCTTTTTTAATAGCCTGCTCTTCTTCTTCTTCTTTCTTTTCTAAACGAGCAATGATTTCTAAGAATTTTTTCTTTTGCCTTTTCAATTTTAAAAGGCGATATACAAAATATGAAGTAATCAATACCAAAGATAGCAGTATTATCCAAAGATAGGCCGTAGAGTTTTTTGATTTGTCTAATTCATATTTGAGAGGTTTGATCTGATCCAGATTATAGAGTTTGGTTATAAACTCTGCCTTTGAATTGTAATCAAATTTTTTATTTTTTTCTTGGTATAACTTCGAATATTTTAGGTAGTTCCTATTATCGCCTAATTTATCAGCATTTTCCATTGCTATTCGATATAGTTCTAGCTCAATATTCACAAAGTCAATATTTACAACGATATTATTTAGACCTTGTTCACAATATTTTAAAGATTCTTGATAATTTCCCTTTAACTGATAAGCTCTCGCAAGATAATACAGATCATAAAACACCCGAGCTTTATCATTTTTATAATCATTTTTGTCTTTTGTTGCTTTTTGTATTGCCTCATCTAATCTGCCTAACAGAATAAAGTAATCAGCTTCATTACAAGAGATTATATCGGCTTTATCTTTTTGTAAAAGTGATGAAGTTTTTATTTTATTCAAATAAATTCCTGCTGAATCTAGCTTTTTTTCGTAATTATAATTCAGGAAAATGTTTTTGTATTTAAGGCACTGATAAAAAATTAATTGATACTTTTTTTCAGCGGAAATTTCCTTATGGGTGGATAGATAGTCGTCTATATTCTTAATAGCATTCAGGTAACCTTTGGTAGATTTTCCAAAATTTCCTAACAAGGCATAAATAGCATCATCATCTCCACCAGAAAATAGTTCCTGTAATTCATCTGTTTTTTCAAGAGATTTTAGTTTGTTTCTTTTCTCCAAAAACTTAAACGCATATTCAAGTTTATTCTGTAATGCATATATAACTGCGATTATATTCAGATTAGCTCTTTCAAAGGTAACATTGCCTGTTTTTTTTGCATATACGTTGGACAGATTGAGATATTCTATTGCCTTTTCGTAATCATTAATTTTTTCAAAACAATATTTTAATGCAAAAATATTAAAGCACTTGGTTTTTTCTGTATCTGATAATTTCCTTCTAAACATCTCATCACAGTAGATTTTTGGGTTAATATCAGAATAACATTTTTGTATAAGGGCATCTATAGAATATTTTTTTAAAGAATCTACATTATTGTTTACAGAATATTTTGCCCCTTTTGCACTCAAAAAAAGGTTACATAATAAAAACAATATGTACAGCTTGTTTTTGAAAAAGCAGTTTATCATTTCTTAGCTTTTGTTTCACAAAATTAATATTTCAGTCTTACATATCAGTTATTTCGGAACAAGAAAAGATAGAAATAAATAGCTTTGTAAGAATAGAAAACACCCCAAATTGCTTGAGGTGTAATCCATAATCATTTCGAAAAATTATTTTACTAAAATTATTACTATGATGTTGTTCATAACATTAAAGTTGGAATCATGTCTTAACAAAGACTGTAGCTGTATGCATATTATGCGGCTACATTTATATGTATAGAAAAGTATCCATTCAATGTTTTAGTATTTCTACTCAATAATTAGAAGTATTATTAATTAGCATAATTATCTGATATCCAATACGTTCCATTACTTGTGATGGTAACTTTATTTACCCCAACAACCCATGATATAAAGTAATTTCCAAGAGCTGGTTTTCCATAAGGAAGCTGTCCGCTGTTTACCGTATTATAAATAGGATAATTGGTAAAAATGTGTGCATATGTTAAAGATGGAAAATTTGCCTCATATGAAGCATTATAAATTTTCAACTCTCTTCCTTTGCAAGTAGTAGGATCAGGTAATATAAAATTGGCAGCTGCATTTACACCTAAAGGATAAGTATAAGGCGTAAGGTTACCAATAGAATGATTATAAGCAAGCGCATTGGTAGATTTAGCCTGCCATTCTATTATGTAGTCATCATCTTGAACGATATACGGAGCAGAACCACATTGATTATTGTTTGCATTGAAAGTACCTCCAGTTCCTACAATTTCATGATGAACAACAACTGCACCACCTCCTGTACTTCCTGCACAAGACCATTTTGTACCATCGAAAAATGAAAGACATTTTTTGTCAGTATCATACACTACCATACCTGCATCTGTTGCAGTTGCACCAATTGCATCAATTTGTGCTGTAGTAAGTCTTGTTGGTAAAAACCCTTTGTTGTTTGCTGATAATTCTAAAAGAGCTTTAGTGTTTTCTGTATTTTTATTTCCTATGGTAACTGAACCACTGTTTTGGATAAAAGTACCGTTACTAGTTGAAGGTTCATTTTGGAAAGTAGCAATTTTGGTAGGATCTGAGACTCCATTGTTTATTGCTTCAGTACCTACAGCAACTTTTTCAACGACAAAAACAGATTGCGCATTTACGTTTGCTAATGATAAAAGAGAAACTACCCCTGTAATGAATAATGATTTTTTCATTTTTTATTTTGATTTTATTTGTTTAATTGAAATTTTTATTTAGCAATAAATTTTGTTTGATATTGGTTTTTGGAATCTTTTATTGTAAAGATGTATACTCCTTGAGATAAAGGATTGATTCTTAGTTCATGTACATTGTCACTAAGATTTACATTTGATAAGGTTTGCACAATATTTCCTACAGCTCCGTATATAACTACTTCTGCATTTTTAAAGTCTTTGCGGGTAAACAATTGCAAACTTCCCTGTTTGGCATGGGTAGCAACTAATTTTACAGTCTCTTCTTTTACCAAATCTTCGATCCCTTTTTCTGCTCCTTTGTTTATTTTCAAAAGCCCTACTTTTCCATCGGTAGCAGCTCCTTTTTTGTCTTGGTGCAAAGTGGCAGTAAACAGGATTTTCCCCATTGTTTCGTGCTGTTTTTTCGCTGGTAATTGTAGCCCTTGTAATTTGGCAATACTTCCATTTAGGTCGGAAATAGCTTCATCTACAAACAACTCACAAGTAGCTTTCGTACTATTGAAATTCCTTACTCGTAATACCACCAAATGATCTTCATAATAGTTGAAACCATTTACTGGGTTGGCTCTGTTTTCCGGATTGTTGCTATCCACCAAACTTAGTGCAAACTGGCTGCCCATATTTTTTACAGCTAATTGTACAAATTTGTTGGCTTTATCTGCAGAGGTAGGCACTTTTAGATCCAAAAGGTTCAGTTCTTTGGTAGCATCTACTTTTGAAAAATTTAGGATAAAGGAAACCAATAAGGTGTTTTCCTCTTCCGAAATAGTAGTATAGACATCTTGTGCTACACCCAATTGCCCTACTACAAAATGTTTGGTAGTAGTTCCGTAGCCAGAATATGCCATTAGGTTTTCTGCAAACAATCCCTCGTTAATACGTTGGGTATTTTTGCCACTCACGGTTTTCGTGGTAGGATACTTTTCGTAATTCTCTGTTCTTAGCTCTTGTTGTGCAAAAGCCAAGGGAGAAAATAACAAAAGTATCATGACATGGTTTTTGTTCATTGAATTTATATTTAGGTTTTAGAATTTTATTTACAGCTGAGTAATAGATATGAAAGCATTAGCTCCAATAGTAGTATATCTGGTTACTGAGGCTTCAACAACCGAAAATTTCAGTCTTATTCTATAAGTTCTAGCAGAATTTAATAATACCGATGTAACAGCAATAGCACTATAAGGATTCGTTGTAAGATTAGAATCTCCAAACGATGCAACAACAGTATTGGTGTCATCTATAACTTCAAAACTTCTAATGTTTGTAGAATTACCATTAGTCCTTTGAGTAGCTCCATATGTACCATATAAATACCCTATAGTTATACTATGATATGATGTAACATTAGGTTTAAAAGTAGAAAGGGTAGCGTTTGGTGTATAGATGTTGAGATTATCTGTTTGTTCTGTCTCAAAATTCAAATCATGATAGGTAATACTTGGATTTGAAGCACTTGTTGATGCATTACTTGTATTACTAAATTCAGTTGCTTGATTACTATTATATTTAGCTACTGCTGATGCTTTAGGGTTGGCTGTTAATATCCCACCGGAGATACCAAGACCAGCTCCAATACTTACTTTTTGCACCACACCTGTCGTATTATCTACAAGTAAAAGAGACTGACCAGAAGAAGAAGAGGTGGTTTGTACTCCAGCCAAAGCAAGTGTATTAGTAGCATCTGTGGTAATAGTAGTAGCTTGGGTTAAAGAGCCACCTAGTTGTACTTTTCCATTGGTTTTTGAAAGTCCGTTATCTGCATCAATTAAAACCGCAACCGCAGGAGTTGTAGCTACACCGTTTACAGTAGAAACTAAGTTACCGTTGGTGGCAGTTAACAAATTCGAATTAATAATACTTGCCGTTTGAGCAGTACCTCCTGCTACGGTGGAAGTTAAAGTATTTGTATTAGAAGATAAAGTATTGGTAATTGCAACTGGAGTTCCTGCAACCCCATTTACGGTTGTAGATACATTTCCACCAGAAACGGTGTTGCTTACATTGTTAACAACAGGTGTTGATGAAGTTACACCGTTTACATTGCTAGTGATGGTGTTGGTTCCGTTGTTGGTTAATGAATTAGTCGTTGCTACGGATGCAACCGTTGTAGGCGTCCAACTTGTACCATTGTAGGTAAGCACTTGTCCAGATGTTGGTGCAGTAGCACTTACGGCGATATTTTGAATTTTTTCCACCTTATTATTCCCTATAGTTCCAGTAACATCTCCAGCCAAAGAAAGTGCAGAAGCAGATAATGTACGCAATACACCATTGGTGTCTGTAGTTACTATGTTATCTGTAGTGCTACCTGTTTGTAACCCCTCAAATTTTACGGGATCAGAGGTGGCTACTACGTGAAGTTTGTTGGAAGGGGAAGAAGTTCCTATCCCTACATTCGCTGCATTTCCTAAAATTAGAGTATTGCTTTGTGTTGCGGACGCTTGATAACCTATTGCCGTAGCATTTGTTAAGCCATCAGATATTACAGTTGCTGCACCAAGACCTGTATTGCCTGTTCCAGAAGTCATCTGAGATAAGGCATTTTGTCCTATAGCTGTATTTAGACTGCCTGTTGTGTTAGTATTTAATGCAGTATCTCCAAAAGCTACATTGTCACTACCAGTTGTGTTACTCACTAAAGCATTAGAACCAAGTGCCATATTTCTTGATCCTATAGTATTAGATGATAAAGTAAAAGTACCAATAGCAACGTTATCGTTTCCTGTAGTTGTACTAAATAATGCACGAGATCCTACTGCGGTATTTCTTGCACCTGTTGTTAATGCTGTTCCTGCTCTTGAACCAAATAAGGAGTTATCATCTCCTGTGGTAAGAGCTACTCCTGCACCGAATCCAAAAGATGTTTTATGATCAAAGTTAGTTGTTGCACTTGTAGAACGTTGGATGTACCCAGATTCTACATTGTTTACTTTAAACACTAGATTTTGCGCATCTGTAGTTCCTAAAAAATTTGTTCCTGCAGTTGTACCTGTATTACCTGAAAGCCCCCAAAAGTTTCCTGTAGAACCCCCGCTTCCTACTTTTTGCCAAACGGAACCATCAAAATAATAATATCCTGCTGCCGTTATGTTTGCGGTTTTGATAGAGGAAGTGGTAACGGCTGCTGTAGCGTACACTAAAGTTCCGGTTTGGTTAGTCCCATAAAGAGAATCTTTTGCTTTTAATTGATCTCCTGTAAGACGAGGTGCAATTACACCATCAGTTGCAGCAGTATCGGATGGAGATCCTGTAACATCTAAGGTCGCATTTGGCGATGTAGTATTAATCCCTACCTTTCCAAGTGAAGTCTGTGCATTAGCTAAAATTCCTGCCATGGATAATGCTAATGCGAGTACAATTTTTCTATTCATGTTTTATAATTTTTGTTACTCAAAATTTTGATTGAAATAATCAAGACAAAAAAATGAGTGTTATCGTTAAGAAATGTTTTTTTGATTTAGTTGTTTTAAATTTTTTATTCTACAAGAGAAGAAATACAGAATATGTTATGTAGTAAAAAATTCGCGGTGCAAAATTGTACTTTATAATCTGTTAAAAGAAGTATTATTATCCATAAATTATTAATTTATGGAAATCAAAAACTTAATTAATGGTAATGATTATCAGGTGTTTAAAGTCAAATATTAGAATTACACGTTTATAAATTTCTTATGGATGAAAAGAATAGAGTATGACTTTAATTATATATCGAATTATTTTTCTACGATTAAAAAATAAGTAGAATGTAAGCGGATGTGTTCAATAAAATTATAATTTATGGAATGCTTATTTTTTATTGATTAATCTTTTTAAAGATATTTGCCTTCGAATAAAGTTCTACCCAATTTTTTGAATGTCTTATAACAGTTTTCAAAATTTTAGTAATTCATTAAGAGCAAAATTATCGTTTCTCATTTGTGATTCTCCAGTCTTATCAAATACAAACAAATATTATGGTATATAAAAATATTCATATAGGAAATCTTATAAAAATGCGGATGCATGAGTATAATGTAGATATGGAAAGGATATGCAATTTTTTCAAATGTCGGGAAGAAGAGATTCTCTTACAGTTGGAGAAAGAAGATATTCCCTGTGGAGATCTACTAAAATGGTCTAAACTTTTGGAATATGATTTTTTTAGGATTTATACTCAGCATCTTATCTTGTATGCACCTCCTAGAAGTACCAATTACAGTGTTTTGCCACTAAAAAATGATACATCTCGGATGCCTGTTTTCAGAAAAAATATTTATACAAAAGAGATTGTTGAATTTATTTTGGAAAAACTAAGCAAGGGCGAAATGTCTAAGCAAGAGATTATGGATAAATATAATATTCCTAAGACTACATTATATAAATGGATTTCCAAATATGCAAGAAAAACTTTTTAAAGGAACTTCCTGTTCGTATTTAGAGTGCAAAATCAATACTGATACTACAAATTAAATTACAAATAGTATGAAAGAATTTAAAAAAATAAATTACAGACAAATCTATGATGATTTGATATCAGAGAAATATCCTGAAAAAATGATGAAATGTAAAAATTTGCTTTTAAAAGAACATCTTTCTTTTATGGATATAATCAGGCTAAATGCTTTAATATTCGATAATAATGGTTATGTTTTGAATCAGAAGCACCGTTCTTACGATAAGGAAACAATATTGGAAATTTTAGAATATCAAAGAAAGAATGATCTTAATGACAGCCAAGTTGCAAATCATTTTAAAATGAGCAGAAATACTATTTCGAAGTGGAAAAAACTAAGAAAGCAAGGAACCTTTGCTAATTAAAATGATTATTAAATAAATCCCCAAACCAATGAATAAGAAAGCTAACATCCAGACAATTTTTACAAACGGTTTTGTTTTGCAAAAGTCTTTTATTGCCAATGTTTTGTCATAATATTTTGATTTTGAGGAAGCTCCATTTGGTATAATGTCAAAAAGGAGAATGTTTTCATCGTTTTGCAATATTAGTTTCCACCAAAAATTTTCCTTTATTTGTTTTTCAATCTCCGGAATGAGCAATACTGCATTTACCTTATCTCCTGTCTTTATGTTTTGTGTGAAAAATATTTTGAAATTCATATCATCGGGATTGGTTGTTGGCTGGGTGTAAGTTCTGTAAGTAGTATCATCTTCATAGAAATGCAATAGAAAATCGTTTTTAGAAATCCGAGCTTTTGTGGTTACTTCCAGTCTTTTTTCAATACTTTTTATGGTAAGTGTTTTTGTGTAGAAAGATTTTATGCTATGCAGTTTTTCGCCGATATTATTTTCTATAGCCTTTTCAATAAAAGAAAAAGAGAGGTATCCAGCTATTAGACTGGAAATTATAATGATATAAAATAGCTTTTTGTTAGGCAGCATATATTTACTGATGTCGTTTGTAATAGCTTAAAAAATCTTCTAACCTGAATAATTTCACCAAAACTTTCTGCTCATTGGGATCAAAGCGGTTAAGTTCTTGCTCATCCGGAATATCATTACAAATATTTCCTTTTCCTAAAGTAACATCGGGAATAAACAAATCGTTATGAATAACAGGTGAACCTCCTGCACAATAAATTTGTCTTCGTTCTATTATGTAGGGTTTGAATTCTTGCTCATCAGGATTTCGGGAGTACACAAAATTATAGCTTATGTATTTGCTTTTTGTGGGGTTTATAATTCCGTAAGGAATCTCTTCTATCGTAAATTTTCCTATTCCGGAAATTTCGTGTGTTCCTTTTTGCAGATTGACTTCTACCCATTTTTGGGGCTGTATTTCATAACGATTTTTATCTAAAGTTATCCTTAAAAGTTGATGGGTAGGGTTGTCTATCAATAATTTTCCTGTGATCTTTGTTTTCCCGTACAGATCATAATAAAACCAGCTGCCAAAAACCAACAGTGATAGAAAAAGGACAGTAATCTTTCCCTTTGTAGATTTCATTTTATCATTAGTTCAAAGGATTGTTTTCATAGATTTTCATTTTCGAAATTTCTGAAACCAGTTCTTCAAAAACTTCTGTATCTTCATCTTCCGAGTCCCAGCTTTTTCTACCTTCCATAAAATTTTGATGATACTCTTCCCAATTCTTAAAGGCAGCCTGAGCTTTTGGAAGTGTTTTCTCTATCCATGTTTGTCCTTCTTCTTTTGTAATGTAGCCAGCTGAATATCCCATATTGACATTGTTTACTAATCTTGCAAAATCCCATGCTTTATATCTACTTTTTTCATCATTTAGTAACATATCCAGACGTTTTAATAAGTCTTCTTTTGAGTTGATGTTCCACATCATAGCCAATGTTTCCTTTGCTCCCGTCTGTCCCTTTTTGAAAGGAAAAGCTAATAGTTCTTTATAAGATTCGGTGTAGTTACTATTTCCCACCGATTTTTCAACAGTTTCTATTCCTCCATAGTTATTGATGGTATAAATTCCGGCAAGCATATATCCTTTTATATTATCGTCTGCTTTTTTATTTTGATTAGTTTTTATGGTTATTTCGGGGTTGTTTTCTTTTATGGAGTTTTCTTTGTTGCAAGAAGCCAGAATAAAAAAAGAGGATAGCGTGATTATAAGTGTAAGTTTCATGGTAAAGAGTTTTAATATTTTCCTTCTGTATATTCTTCTACCTTGTCTTTTGTAAAAAGTACAGAATAGGCTTTTCTATTTACATTAGAATAATACCAGACTTCCTGATTGGCTTTTAGCAAGTCTCCTTTCAGAACCTCGTCTGGTTTTCCCAGCATTATTTCTATTTCTTTTTTGGTCATTCCTTTTTCTATTTTAAGATTCTGGATATTTTCCCAATTTTTTTCGGAAATGTTTTCGTCTTTGCTTTTTGAGCTTTCAAAGCTAAAATATCGGGTAAATTCTTCTTTCAAATCTACAGGGATTCCGTAGCTTCTATCGGTATCTAAAATGACACTGAAATAGTATTCCTGATTATTATTTGTCCGTTTGAAATATACCGTATAATCATTGCTCTGTTCTTTTTCCACTCTTGTAATGGTTACTGTGCAAAACTGGCAGGATTTTTCATTTTCTACTTCGTTTCCGTCTTTGGATTTATATATCCATTCGGATGTTTGTGTGTACAATGTCTTGCCTGTGAGTTCTTTTCGGATTTTTTCTAAATAAGAGGCATCAAAAAGATTGTAAAATTCCCTGCTCCCAATGTTTTCTTTATCTGTAGCGGTAATTTTGTATTTTTTCCCATCTATCGTGAAAAAGTAAGTATCTCTATCTGAACCCGTAAATAGAATTTCTTTTCCTTTTAGGTTTTTGTAAAGTTCACCGTTCTGCAGATTTTTCATTTCATCATACTGTGGTTTTTTATCCACAGATAAAAACGGAGAAACCATACCCATTTCAAAAAAACCGGAAGGAATTATGATTTTCTTGGTTTTCCCTTTATATTCATAGACAGGCTCATTTACAAGTGTTTGTAAAAATTGTTCGTTGGTATAATTATTCTTTGGTGTTTCGTTTTTACCTTGTCCGAAATAAAAAAGGGGAAATACTAAACTTGAGAATAAAAGTATAGATAATGGTTTCATTTTGTTGTTTGTGTTTTTTAGATATACAGATTACTCTTCTGCGATGATAGCACCATTAAAATCATATTGCACTGTGCTTTCGGCATTTCCATTTCCTAACCAATTAATTTCAATAAAACGCTCACTTTTGTTTTTATGAAAATTGACTGTAACATTCAATGGTTTGGCATCTTTTCTTTTAGAAACTATTTTTTGATAGGTACTTCCTAATTCTTTAAAATTTACTTCCTGTATCGGGGTTACATAATCGCTTATGTCTTTTATCATCTGCTCATTGTCATCTTTTAGAAAAAGGTCGGTTCCGGAACCTAAGGTCCATCCGAAATGTCCTGCCATTTGCTGATACGATTTTCTGATAAGGTATGATGAAAACTTTGGATCCGGATTCTGGCAATCTGCAAATGCATGAACGAGGGTTCCTTTGTCATCAAATCTTAATTCTATCTGGTTGATGTGGGTAATGGGTTTATCCATTTCTTTTACAACTTCTTTTCCGTACGTTTCCCATGCTTCCGGTGTATTGAAATCGTATTTTGCCTTATCATCAAACTTATTGCAAGAAATTAGCAGTACGGAAGCCGTGAGAGGAAGGAAAAAGGTTTTGATTGTTGTTTTCATATTTTTTATGTATTTACTGTTTTTTTTAAGGAATTTAATTTTTGATAGAGTTGTGTTATACCCATCAAATTTTGAAATTACTGTAAAATATCCCTGTTTGATAGTTTGATAGGACTTCATCCTATCCTTTATTAAATCGCCACTTCGTGGCTCATAGTAAGATGACTTTATTTTTCATTGTTTACTTCCACAAAAGTGTTATACTCAGAAACTACAACATCGTATTGATCTCTGATCATTTTTACTCTTATTTCCCATTCTTCCTGAATGTCTTTGTTGGTTTTGCAATCTTCCATCAGCTCATCCAAACGTTTATGATAGTACGTTACCTGTTCGTAGAAACGTTTTACGGCGCTTCTTAATTCGATAGAATTATTTCTGCCGGAACCTTCCGCAGAGTAGTTTTCACCGTATTTATCCTGAATTAACGTTATTTCTCCTTTTATACTTTTTATTTGAGGAAAGTTGTTTTGGGCTTCAACAGCTGTGATCTGAGCGATCAGCTTAAAAATTTTTGCTGATTTGTTCATCACATTTTTCATATCCATTATTTCGTTTTTCATTGGATGATTTTGTAGTGTGATCGCTTCTGCCTGCATTCCTATTTCGTCTATTTTATCATAAATTTCATCTTGTACATCATATATTTTATCTAATGTCTGGTTCATTTGCTGTACGATATTTTTTACAGCAGGAACATCTGTTTTTTTCAAATCGGTATTTCCATCCGTATAGTTTTTTATTTGATTGTTGAGAGATTTTATCTTTTCGTACAGATTGCTGCATTCTGCTATCTTATTTTTTATAAAAGACTGATTTTCTGCGCCTATAACTGCTGTTGGTTCTGTAGGGTTACTTCCTTTATCGTTTTTATACTCTGTAATTGCCTGTCCTACTGTTTTGAAATTATCTTCCAAAGCTCCGGGATTGATGAAAGCATTTTCCAGATCCAAATTTTCGGCATAGGTGTTTAAAGGAATACTGATGGTTCTTACTGAAATGTACTGTGAAAGAAATTCCTGTAGCTGATTGGTATATTCAATCATTTTATTGGCTCTGTTTCTTTCTGCAACAGAAACAGTATTGGTTGGTTTAGGAGTTCCTTTTTTACTTTGTGAAAATAGCAGTAAACCGAAAACCGATAATGACAGTATAAAGATTTTTTTCATCCTGAATATTTCTTTTATATTTTTGCCGTCTTTGCTAAAGGACAGCCGTATTCTTCTAATAAGAAATTATCCATTTCATCTGCTTTTTTAGACAGATTGATTAATTGGTCAAGCTGCTCGTATCCATATTTTTCATTAAATAAATCGCTTACGTGCGTTCGGCAACCGATATGTATGGTAGAATCTGATGTCCCCAACTGATACGGTGGAATAGGATTGCTCAGCAAATAACGTAATACGGGTTCTACATTATCCGGATTTATCTCGTTCAACGGAGAAGAACTGCAGACAAAATCATAATCATAAACGTAAATTCTTACCAAAGAAGATCCTTGATAATACGTCCAATATTCATATCCGTCTCTTGCAACTACAGGGTTTATTCCATTTTTTAGCAGGCCTTCTTCTACTCGTTTTGCAAGATTACTTATTTCTTTTTCCTCAAAAAGGTTAGGATCAATATCAGCGCCACAGTTCTCGCAATTTTCGGTTTTTGTGTTTTCTATTTTTTTGCAACTATGACACTGAATACTGAAATCCTCTGGCTTGCTTTTTTCGTAAGCAAGTAATATTTCTTTCAAGACAGATACGGGAACTGCAAATCCCATATTATCTGCTTCATTAAATTTTGAGGTGGTGATTCCTATAATTTCACCCATTTTATTCACTAAAGGACCTCCACTATTTCCCGGATTTACAGGAGCGTCGGTTTGTATGTAGTGCTTTCCTCCCATTAGTTGTTTTGGAGAAGAGATTATTCCTTGTGTTTCTGTATAAGGCATCCCAAAAGGAAATCCTAAAACATATACCTCATCCCTGGATTTTACTTGTGTACTATCGCCAAATGCTAATGTTTGTGTATTTATTTTTTCTTCCGTGATGAGCAATGCCAGATCTTCTTCTACATTCACCAGAACTACTTTTGCTGCAAAGGTGTTTTTTTTATCATCTTCTATTGCTACATTATGGTGTCCTTCTATCACGTGATGGTTGGTAACAAATACATTATGCTGCGATAGATAGAAACCGGAACCAGAACCGGAAGCTGTTTTTATTTTATATATAGATTTTGAAATATTTTCCATTGTGATTTATTTTTTTGTAAATGATTGAAATAATCCACCTAACATATTCTGATAGTCCTTCATAAAACTTCCCATTTGGCTTGTAATTGCTTCCATATCGAATGCAGGAGCTGTATCCAATTCCTGATCTTCCATATCAAACTCTTCCTCTTCATTTTTGTAGAAGAAATCCATAACCTCTAGCAAGATATCCGATGCTTCTTCCCAAGATTTTCCGGCGGCTTTCTGCAGGGAATATTCAATGGCTTTTTTAGAGTGTTCTTCTATATTGAAGTTTGCCAAAATAGAATACAATGTGTACAGAGAATAGTATGTGGAACTTATATAATCCTGAGAGTTATGGGAAGATACAGCTTCATTCATATGTCCATCAATCCATTCTTCTAAATAGTTTCTGGAAGCGTTTCTTTTTAGGGGCATTACGGAAAACCCTATAAATACATCTTGTTTTAGCTCTTCATCCGTCATTTTTTCCACAGATGCCAAAAGCTGTCTCCCGGATTTTAATTTTGAAATCCAGTCATAATCCTTATTGAAAAGTGCATTAAGAGCATCGTCTATTTTTTTGTAGAATATTCCGCTTGGTTCACAATAATAATCAAGTCTTTTTAAACCTACATATAACGCATCACAAGCATTTCCCATTCTGCGTTTTCCTTCAAAATAATGGAGGTGTTCCAAAGTTTCTTTGGCTATTTTTTTGCAATTCACCAGAATATCTGCCATTTTAGCATTGTCATAATGCGTAATCATAGGTTCTATAGCACGTTGCGCTCCAAATTTTTCTACAAATTCGTCATCATACTTATCTGCATTCTGAGCAATGTCTCTCAATACATCATATAATTTGTAGGGAGCGCATAGTTCCAAAGGCATACTATATTGGAAAATGAGATAATCGTCCTGAATAATAATTTGAGGAAGTGTCATTACCCTGAAATTCAATTCAGTACATTTTCTGAAAATGGGAAGAAACTTGGTAGATGGAATTTTTACAAAAGGTGCAGAAATTTTTATGGTTTGGTTTTCAAGTGCTACCTTTATCACAGCGGATCCTTGTGGGAAGGTAAATTCGGTTTTTTCAGGATTCCCGAATCTGGAAATAAGATCTTCGTCAATATAATGAAGAGTAGAATAAAAGGAATTGATATAATTGCCTTCATCAAAGTATTTTTGAGCATTTTCCCAGTGTTTTGGGTCGCTCATTTTTTTTATTCCACCAGTTGCGGTAGTAGTAAAAGAAATGCAGGTTTCCATGTGATTCTCTATTTATGAGATCAAATGTACCGAGCAAATTTGAGAGAATCCGGGTGATTAGATATGTGCTGCCAAATAATAAGTATTTGCTGTGATTTGGTAAAAATTTGTTTACATGATTTTCTTTAGCCAGTGTACTACTTCGTCTTTTTTTCTGGTAGCTACTATAACTTCTGTCCCGTTTTTTAGAATTAATGTTTGGTCTTTTGTAAATTTTTCCACGAAATTCATGTTTACCAAATACGACTGGTGTACCCGTAGAAATATATCTGAAGAAAGTATGTTTTCATATTCTTTTAGTATTTTAGAAATTACAATCTGCTTTCCGTTGATAAGGTGGAATGTGGTGTAATTTCCACTTGAAGAGCAGTAGAGAATATCTTTTACCCACACTACATGGTAACCATCACTTGCACTAAGAGTGATACGTTCTATTTTTTTATTCTCGAAAGTATCCTGAGCTATTTGTATGGCTTGTTTTGAAACTGAAACTGATTGTACTGCTTTCTGAATGGCTTTTGATAATTCTGCTTCATCCAAAGGCTTCAACAAATAATCTAATGCGCCGGATTTTATGGCAGAAAGAGCGTATTTTTCATACGCTGTAATGAAGATAACTTTGAAATTAAGGGTTTCGTAAGAATTTAAAAGATCAAAGCCTGTTTTTTGCCCTAATTGTATATCCAAAAGAATAATATCCGGATGCAGAGTGTCTATCAGAATTTTGGCTTCTTCCACAGTAGATGCTTCTCCTACTATTTCCACATGATCTATATGAGAGAGATAGCTCCTACAAATGATTCGGGGAGAGATTTCGTCGTCTATTAATGCTATTTTTATTTTTTCATTCATTAGGATAGGGTAATGTAGGGTATTGTAATTACTGATGTAACTCCTTTTTTATCTGTATTGTCGTTGATAGACAATTCTAATTTTTTATTATATTTTCCTGAAAGATATTTCAGTCTTTTTTTAATAAGCGAGGTGCTGATTGCGTTAGATTTTGAACCCGAATTTAGACCGGCTCCGTTGTCTGAAATTTCACAATGCAGTATTTCAGCATATTTTTTTATGGCGATAATTAAATTTCCGTTTTTGCATTTTTTAAGGCCGTGTTCTATTGCATTTTCTACTAATGGCTGCAACAGCATTGGCGGAATTTCGTCTTCATCTTCCAAAATTCCTTCATATGCATCCAACTGATAATCGAAGTTTTTATATCTTATTTTTTGTAAATCTATATAATTTACCAAATTAGAGATTTCTGATGAAATAGTAACGTTCTCCTGATTGGTATTAAGCAGTATGTTTTGCAGCAGCTTTCCGAATTTTGTAAGGTATATATTCGCTTCTTTATTGTTATTACTAAGTATTTCTGCTTGTATTGCACTGAGAGCGTTAAAGATAAAATGGGGACTCATTTGTGAAGCAAATAGTTTTTGCTCCAAAAGGTTTTTTCTGTTTTCTGCTTTTAACTGATTGTTTTTGGAGTACAGATAGTAAAATGTTCCCAACAAAAGTATAAGGAAAATAATCACAATAATGATAATGGACTTAGATTTACTTTTTTCATTGGCAATTTGATTCTGAAATTTCAGTTCTCTGATATTGCTGTCTTTTTGTTTTAGATAGAAGCTTTTTTCCAGTTCTTTAGATTTATCTATTATGAGTTCTTCATAATATTTTTCTTTATAATCTGCCCAATGAGTAATGGCTTCTTTGTATTCTTTCAGGTTCCCTGTTTCATCATAATATCTTGAGAGAGCATCATAGTAATCTACATTATCATCATTGGTTTGTATTAATTTTTTTGCTTTGTCCAAATTCTTTTTTGCATTTATGTAGTCCGAATGTTTCATATCCACATTGGCTAATAATATATGATGCTGTGTAAAAATGAAGTTGTTTTTTTTCAACACATCCAATGTATTCTCGTTAAGTTCTTGTGTTACTTTATCATAATCTCCATTTTCGTAATATAAGGTAGCAAGATTAAGCGCAACATCTGCCAAAGAAATGGTATTGTTCATTTTAGCATAATTTTCCTTTGCCAATAAGGTATAGTATAATGCGGAATCATTTTTTTTGACGGATATGAAATAATCTCCCAAATTATGGTATATATATCCTTTAGAATCCTCATGAGTAGAGGTTTCTAATGATTTTTTCATGAATTTTTTATAATTCGGGAAGTCTCCTATTTTTTGATAGGCAAGAGCTAAATTGTAGTATGAAAATTCGAGGTTGGATTTTTTAAGCCCATATTTTTTTTTCAATAATAACGCGTACTCTAAACTTTTGTATGCTGCTTTTATGGCATTTTCGGCATCGTCTTTTTGATAGTAAGCAAATGACAAATGATTGTATAGAACCGGAAGATTGATAAGGTTATCTTTTTGTAGATTTATTTTTTGTAGGTTTTTATTGATAAAATCAATTCTCTTATCTACATCATTTATTTTCTCTAAATCTAAAATTACCAACCAAATGATATTATTATTACTCAGTTTTTTTTCTTTATATAATCTGTTGGCAACTTTATAAACAGAATCTTTTTTTTCGGGATGTTGCAGTACAAAAGATCTATAATCTACCTCTTTCTGTATTTTTTCTTTTTTGCAGGAAAAAAGAAAAAAAGTATGGAGTACAATTAAAACAAATTTTAAGTACCTGCTTCTACTCATAGTATTTTGTCATATTATTTGATTGATTCTTGCTGATTTATATGCAATAGATTCAAATTTATAATAAAAAATTGAATTTTGAACCTTGCTCTGTTTACCGACAATTTCAATCATTTGAAATATTTGATCGTATTTTAAGTAATATTTGAGATTTACAAAAGTAGAAAAACAACATTAAGAATGTCATTTAGTTTATTATATTATAAAATATTGAAAATAAAAATCTAATATAATGTAAAAATAATGCGTTTATATGTTATCAAAAAATAAAATCCCGCTTTTTCAAGCAGGATTTTAATGTTGGGTGGATCATAGGTCATACCTCGAACCGTTTATTTTTGATTATCAAATCGTTACATCGGAATACCACCTTTCGTGGGTCTCGAACCATTTGATCTATTAAGTATTAGCATTATGAGGAAAAGCAAAGAAAAATTTGTATAAACCTAGCTTTCATTCAAAGTAAAAGAAAACTCACTTCCTTTTCCCAATTCGCTCTCAACAGAGATTTTTCCTCCCTGTGCTTCGATAAATTCTTTGCTGATACTTAATCCCAATCCTGTTCCTTCTTTTTTTGTCCCCGGAATTTTAAAATAACGGTTGAAAATTTTATCAATATGTTGTGGCTCAATTCCACGACCAGTATCCGTAACAGAAAATTTGATTTTTTTATCATCCTCTTTTTGGATACTAATCAAAATATTTGAATTTTCATAAGAATAACGGATAGCATTTGATAGCAAATTATTCAGTATCCAAACTGTTTTTTCGCTGTCTGCCAAAACTTTTGTAATGCCTGTTTCTATATTTAAGATAAATTTTATTTGCTTTTGATCTGCCGTTGATTTATTGGCACTTACAGCATAATCAATAATCTCTCGAATTTCCACTGGTTTTACCTTTAGCTGGATGGATCCACTTTCTACCTGGGCAATATTCAATAACTCGGAAGTGATTTTCAATAAGCGATTAGAATCTTCTTTAATTCCGTTTATCAAATTTTTCTGTTCATCATTTAAGTTTCCTATTTGCTCATTTTCAAGCAATTGAAGCCCCATTTGAATAGATGAAATTGGAGTTTTAAATTCGTGGGAAACGGTTCCTATAAAATTGGTTTTGGCTAAATCCAGTTCTTTAAATGGTGTAACATTTCTTAGCATGATTACCTTTCCAATAAACTGGTTTTGATCTTCTCCTGTAGGAACCACATTAATATCTACAATTTCCTTTTCGAAATAACTTTCTTTTCCATCCGCATAGATTTTCATGGGCTTTTCATCATGATTTGCAGTTTCTGGCAGAATAATTTCTTTGATTATATCTCTTATCAAATCATTAGTTACGGCGACATCCTGAATCAGTTTCCCTACAAAGTTTTCTTTTTTAAGCCCTGTAATTTTCAGGGCTTCATCGTTTACGAAAAGTACTTTTTTGTTTTCGTCTATCCCAATTACGGGATCGTGCATATTATCAATAAGGGTTTCTATCCGTTTTTTGCCTTTAATAATTTTATCGAGCCTGCTTTCAGAATATTCCTGAAGTTTTTCTGCCATCGTATTAAAGGATTTGGCTAATTCTCCAAATTCATTATGACCTTCAAAATGTACTCTTTCTTTATAGTTTTGATTGGCAATTTGTTGGATACTCACCGTAAGCTGTCGAATAGGATTGGCAATATTAGAAGGAAGATTGACCATTAAAATGAAGGCTATCAGAAAACATAAAGTTCCTGCAATAGAAATTATGACTATAGCTTTTTTGGCAGTACTATTTGCAATGCTGCTTTTGTGCTGAATGGCCTGCATATTTAGGCGCATCAGCTCAGTAATCTCTTTTCTGAGAGATGATAAAATACTTTCATTTTCAGTATCTTTTTTTAATAATTCAAAATGATTTTCGATATTATCCGTAGTTTCTTTTTCACCAGCTTCTGTAATATTATTTTTTTGCTTTTCTAAATGTTTTTCAAAAACATCAAAAGCAACCGGATCATTCTTTACATCTTCCAAAGCCAAAAGCATATTTCTGGAATATTCCAGAGTGTTATAATTGTCTACCAAAATATTATGGGTTTCTTTTTTTAGTTGGCTGATATATAAACCACTCAAAACCGATAATATAATAATCATTAGGAATAAAAGTCCTACTCCAATATTAAGTTTAGCTTTAATTTTCATATTAAAAAAATTGAAAATTCAGAACTGAAAAATTATTTTCTCAAATTTATTTTATAGATTAATCAACTTAAAATTACCAAATCTATATTTTCTTTTGATAATTTATTCAGAAGTGTATTAAATGTATCGGTGGCAATAATAATTTTCCAGAGATTAAGATGTGGTTTTCCGATACACACAGTAGTTATTTTACGTTCTTCGCATTGTTCCATTATAGCTCTTGCTACATTTGTATTTTCCACTTTAATAATTTCTGCACCCAATTCTGTGGCTAATTTAAAATTATTAATAAGATGTCGTTGCTTGTCAAGCGCAATTTTATCGGCACTTTCCCGAGGAATCTGCACATACAGAAGATACCACTGGCTGTTGTAATAATTGGCCAGCCTTGCTGCTTTCCGGATTACATTTTTTGCCGTTTTTTCGTTGGAACTGATACAAGCTAAAAATCTTTCTTTCCGTATGATTTTGCTTTGTGTTACCTCAGATTCTACTTTTCTTGTAACCTGGGATGCTACTTCTTTTAAAGCTAATTCGCGGAGCTGAAGAATGTGCTCATTTTTAAAAAAATTATTGAGAGCTGCATTAATTTTTGCAGCATCATATATCTTTCCCTCTTTCAGTCTTTGAATTAATTCTTCAGCAGTAAGGTCAATATTCACCACCTCATCAGCTTGTGCCAAAACACTGTCGGGGATACGTTCTTTTACCTCAATATTGGTAATATCTTTTACTTCTTCATTCAGGCTTTCGATATGCTGAATATTCACAGCACTGATAACATTAATTCCCGAATCCAGAATTTCTATTACATCCTGCCATCGTTTTTCATTTTTACTGCCTTCAATATTGGTATGGGCAAGTTCATCAATAACTACCACTTCCGGACGAAGATTGATAACCGCCTGAACGTCCAGTTCTTCTAATTCTTTTCCTTTGTAAAATAATTTTCTGCGTGGAATTATAGGCAATCCTTCCAACAAAGCATGTGTTTCCTTACGATTGTGTGTTTCTATATAACCAATTTTCACATCAATTCCGCTGGCTAAAAGCGAATGTGCTTCCTGAAGCATACGATAGGTTTTCCCTACACCTGCACTCATCCCGATATAGATTTTAAATTTTCCTCTTCTTGATTTTTTTATCAAATTGAGGAAATCCTGTGCAGTTTTTTTTTCATCCATGGTGGCAAATCTTAATCAAAGGTAAAAATTTACAAAATGTAAGATGTGAAAAGTAAGAGGAAGATTGTTTTTGTTGCTTTTTCGACTTACCTGTCTTTTTGTTTTATTAATATTAAAAACTTACAGCAAAAGATGTTACCACAGAAAAATTATCTTTTTTCATAGTATTGTCTCTATTCAAAAAAATTTGGTCTTTGCTACTCAAGTTTTTGACTTCTGTTCTCCAGACAAGATTCGGAAGAATCCAATAATCTGCATTCAAAGAATATCCAAAGGTTTTAAAACCATTGGCTGTTCCTGTTGTAATAACAACTCCGTTTTTATCATTATAATATTCTCCTCTTGCAGCAACACTAAATTTTTCAGTAGGAGAATACTTGGCGATCATAACGGGAGAATACCAAACATAGTACTGGTTGCTACCTTTTATTTTTTGTTCTGCTCCGATATCAAATCCCGTTGTCAAAGCAAACTTTTTGGACAATTGAAAAATTCCATACAAATTATGAAAATATCGCATTTGCTTTAAACTGTCGGGTTTATCATTCCCAATAAAAGAACTGCTGTTCAACGTAATTTTTTCTGTAGGTTTATAGGTTAGCTGATGTCCAAAAGCAATAGTTGAATTCCCATCAACACGCTGGATTCTTTGCCATCCGTTTAAAACCAAACCACTTATAAACCATTTCCCGCTATTGCTGGTGTAAGAAACTTTAGCTCCGCTTTCAAAATATGGCGAATTTTCGGCCAGAATACTTCTTGTAAGCGTTGAACAATCTTTGCTGATAGCACTTTCAAAACCAATATGGGAGGGCATGATTCCAGCATCAATCCAAAGGTTTTTGGTTTTTGAAATTTTTACACCAACATTGGCTTCATAAATATTTTTTAAAACACCGGATTCTGCTGTATAGTTGGCGTTCATATACGTTCCGACTCCTAATGCAACATTTGCTCTGAATTTTTCCGTTTCGTAGTTCACTTTTACAAAACCAAGATTCAGATTCACTTCGTTATTCCGGTTATGGCTGTATATGAAACCGGGACGAGTATTGTTCTCTGGATTATTGAAATCGTATTGATAATATACTTCCGCATAACCACTTATTTTTAGTGGATTTTTATTTTCTTCTTGTGCCGATACCAATATAGATATTCCCAGCATTCCAAATGCCAATGGTAATGTCTTTTTCATTCTTAAATATAAGTTTTTTCATTTATCTCAAACCATCAAGTGCGATATTGAGTTTTAACACATTGATTTTTTCGGTTCCAAAGAATCCGAGTAATGGTTTCTCAGTTTTGGAAATTATTAAATTTTGGATCTTGCTTTCATCTATATTTCTGATTTTCGCAATTCTTTTTACCTGAATATTGGCTGCCTGAACAGAAATATTCGGGTCTAATCCACTTCCGCTTGCTGTCACCAAATCGGACGGAATTTCAGATTTTTTTATATCCGGATTGTGTTTCAAAAAATGGTCAATCCTTTCCTGAACGGTTTTCAAGTAATCAGGGTTGGATGGACCTTTGTTACTTCCTCCTCCTCCAGCTGCATTATAATCCACTGCGGAAGGACGAGACCAAAAATACTGATCGTTTGTAAATTTTTGCCCCACATTCACATAATACTTTTTGTTCTTGAATGTAAGGACTTCACCTTTTCCATTATTTGGAGAAAATTGTGCAATTCCTAAAATTAGGAGTGTGTAAATTCCTGAGAAAAATAAAAGACAAACCAATGTAAGTCGTATTGCAGGTAAAATATTCGATTTCATTTTCTTTGTTTTTTAGATAAATACTGATACGATTAAGTCGATGATTTTAATTCCAACAAAAGGAATCAAAACTCCCCCCAAACCATAAATAAAAAGATTTCTTCTGAGTAGTGCACTTGCACCAATTGGTTTGTAGGTAACTCCCTTTAAAGCGAGCGGAATCAGTATCGGAATAATAATGGCATTAAAAATTACTGCTGAAAGTATGGCACTTTCCGGAGAGTGTAGCTTCATAATATTGAGTTCTTTTAATGCTGGAATCGAAGCGATGAACAATGCCGGAACAATGGCGAAATATTTTGCAACATCATTCGCAATACTGAATGTGGTTAATGTTCCTCTGGTCATCAAGAGTTGTTTTCCAATTTCTACCACTTCAATGAGTTTTGTCGGGTCATTATCCAGATCCACCATATTTCCAGCCTCTTTTGCAGCCTGAGTCCCACTGTTCATCGCTACACCTACATCTGCCTGAGCCAGAGCCGGTGCATCGTTGGTTCCGTCTCCCATCATTGCAACCAATCTTCCGTCGGCTTGTTCTTTTCTTATGTAATTCATTTTATCTTCAGGTTTTGCTTCCGCAATAAAATCATCTACACCTGCTTTTTCGGCAATATATTTTGCTGTCAACGGATTATCTCCTGTTACCATTACGGTTTTAATTCCCATTTTGCGCAAACGTTCAAAACGTTCATGAATTCCAGGTTTGATAATGTCCTGTAATTCTACAACACCCAAAACTTTTTCGTTCTCTGAAACCACTAAAGGCGTTCCTCCGTTACTGGAAATATTTTTTACAATTTCTTCAGCTTCTTTGGGGAAATCATTTCCTGCTTTTTCCACTAAATTTCTAATAGCATCAGATGCTCCTTTTCTAATCCTGATGGCATCATAGTCAATGCCCGAGCTTCTGGTTTCGGCTGTAAATTAGACCTCTTTCATAATAGATTATTTATCTTAGCGTCATGACTTATGAAGACTTGAATA
>NZ_JBXUGL010000016.1:0-71789 GCF_057180505.1 Chryseobacterium sp. HNCC26DJ241
ATTAAGAGAAAAAGTTTAAGTAAAGAAATAAATTTTAACAGTTCTGAAGAACTTTTAAACTTTACTAATGAAATTCAAGATAACAATATAACAGGAATTGAGTTTAGACCTATACTATTATTATTTACCAAATATATAAGTTATACAAAAAAATACAATAACATAAAGCCTCAATAATGAGGCTTTTTTATTTTGATTGACTTATTTATTATTTCTTTTTAGCTGCAAGTTTGCTCCAAGTATTCAGTACAAAAACCAAAATAACTCCTACAATTCCTGCGGAAGCAGATAGAATAAATTTAGAATTTTCTTCATGCATAAAACCGAGCTCCCAATCGATCACATAAAGATTGAAGCCAATAAAAATAATAAAAAGGACGAGGAAAACTTTATATAATGTCTGCATAATAATTCTTGTTTTAAAACTTTACATAAGTGGCAAAAAGCTGTGCAAAGTTAGCAGTAAATAATTTAATAGAGATAGCCAAAAGAATAATTCCGAAAACTTTTTTCAAAATCTGAAGTGTGCCGTCTCCCAATTTTTCTTCGAGCCAGTTTGCTGATTTCAGAACAGCAAATACAACTAGCGTATTCAGAGCAATTCCAAAAATTATATTGATGTCGTGATATTCTGCTTTCAGGGAAAGAGTTGTTGTCAATGTACCTGCACCTGCAATCAACGGAAACGCAATCGGAACAATGGAAGCAGATTTAGATTCAGTATCTTTATGGATTTCAATTCCGAGAATCATTTCTACAGCAATAATAAAGATAACAAACGCTCCAGCAATAGCAAACGAATTGACATCTACACCTATAAATTTCAAAATATTGTTACCAATAAACAAAAAGGCAATCATCAAAATACCCGCAACAACAGATGCTTTTCCCGCTTCAATTTGCCCAAATTTTTGCTTTAAACTTACAATAATCGGGATAGAACCAATAATATCAATCACTGCAAACAATACCATCGATGCAGTAAGCATTTCTTTCAGATCGAAATTTTCAAAAATATTCATAGCTTTTAAAAATTTCGCAAAAATACAAAATATTTTTTGATTAATTCTTAATTACAGAAAACAAGTCGTATATCTCAGAATAAAGCTCATTCAAATACTCATCTTCGTGAATAGGAGAATATTTTTCAATAGAAATTTTATTAGACAATGCCCTAAATTTTTCTTCCATTTGGCTTCCGAAATTTTTCTGAAAATATGAATTTACATTCAATTCTCCTTTTCCAACTATATGATTTTCAAAATCTTTTATCATGTTTTCATATACAGAAAAGAATTTTTGAGAATCTTTTTCGTCTTTCAGTTTTTCCAGATATTTCAAATCATCTTCAATAGAAAAATGGTTTTGCGCTTTTAGTTTTTCTTCTGTTTCCGCAATCGTTTCTACAGACTGTACGTTTGCATTTTTCAATGCGAATTTTCTTTTTTTATAGCTTCTTTTCAGAAAAAATAATAAAAATATCACTCCTGAAAAAAGAGTAATGTTGAGAACAATAGTTTTCCAGTTCAACTTGTTTTTTTCCCTGATCTGCAATACAGAAGTATTAATTACCGGTGTATTTACCGTTTCCAGAATATCGTTGGTATATTCATTCACTTTTTCCAAAGTACTTTTGGAATCGGAAACTTGTTCATGACTCAAAACATTAATATCCAACATTTTAGATCCTAAATCTACATATTTTTTTTCTTCCGGATTGAAATACGCAAATTGTTCGGTTGCAATAGAAATTTTGCCCGGCTTTGTAGGGATTATCACATAATGAGCTGATATTTCGCCTTCCATTCCATTATTTCCGGATGTATAGTTATTGGAAATTTGTGGAGCATAAAAACGGTAACTGTCACTTTCTACAATTTTCGGAAGTTTTACATTCACGAAATTACCCTCTCCTTTCATTCTTAGCACTACATTGATGGGCTTGTCCACTTCTATTGTTTCTGTAGAATCTTTTTCAATATCAATAGAAAATTTTCCCACTGCATTTTTAAAGTTAGACGGAGATCCGGAAGGAAGTTTTTTTACATTAAGATTTATTTTATTGGAAGCTATCTTAATATTTTTATGCTTAATTTTTGCACAGACAGGTTCAATTTCTATTTTGCCTGCTTCTGTAGGAAATATGATAAAAACACCAATCACTTGAGAAACCAAATCTCCCGAAGTTCTTTCTATATCGGATTTTTTATCACTTACAAATTGAAAATTAACATTGTTCTGACTTGGCAAAACTATACTTCCAACTTTTCTGAAATTATCAAAATCACGACTATAAGCTCTCAGAATAGCGATAGTTGGCTGATTGGTATAGATATTCCTATCTTTCACTTCCATATTCAGATATAGATCATTGGAAGCTAAATCATTATTAGAATTGGATCTTTTCTCTGAATCTTTTACAAAAATATCAAAGGGTTCCGTTTTGTACATTTTCCCATTCACCTGAACCAAAGCAGAACCGATCTTGGTTTTTCCGGCTTCTTTTGGTTCCAAAACCGCCTGATATACCAATTGGTTGATGACAATATTTTTTTTGGGATCTACATAGGTATTTCTGTTGGATGCAGTACCTACCATATTGAAATTTGATAAATCGGGAAGTCTTAACGGACTTTCCTGTACATATTCATCACCACTGATTTCCAAAACGAAAGTAACGGTAAACTTTTCATTTACTTTCAAATTATTATCTTCCGTAGCTACCACTAAAGTAACCTGACCGTATGAAAATATGGCTGACAGAAAAAATAATATGTACGAAAATTTAGGGTTCATTACCAATCTTTTTCGTTGCTTTCCGGCAATGAATAAGAATTTTTATTTAAAATTTTTCTCGCAGTTTCACGTTCTTTGTTGGAAACTCTGTTCAGGATTGCATCTTCCAGATCTTTCGGCATGTCGTTATTTTCCTTTGGCTGGTTTTGCTCGCCTTGTCCGTTATTCTGATTTTGAGGATTTTGTCCGTTGTTTCCACTTTGCGGATTTTTTCCCTGCTTATTATCCTTGTTTTGATTTTTATCATTTCCATTACCGCCTCCGGAATTTCCTTTTTTGCTTTGCTGATTTTGTTTTTCTTTATCTTTCAACATTGCAATCTCATAATTCTTACGAATCTTCTCATTGTAAGGATCCTGCTTTAGAGATTGCTTATAAAATTCCGCAGCCTTTTCCGGCTTATTGGCTTTCATGTAAGCATTTCCAAGATTATATAAGGCGGCAACTTTATCCGTTTTAGTTTTTGCAAATTTTTGAGCTAATTCGTATTCGGATTTGGCTTCTTCAAACATATTCCTTTTATAATAGGAATTGCCAAGATTGTAGTGCGCCGCAAAATCATTCTCTTTCAATTTTGCAGCCTCCTTAAATTTTGCAGAGGAAGTCTCGTAGTCTTTTTTATTGAAATTTTTGTTGCCTTCAAAAAGAAGACGTTTGTAACTTTCCTGAGCCGAAGCCAAAGTAGAGCTAAGAAAAAATAAAGTTATACCTATAATAAATCTTTTTAAAATCATCAACGCAAATTTATTTCTTTTAATGTTAAAACGACAGATCAAAATTGTTAAATTTCGGTTAAAAAATTTTGCAATGTTCTGATTATTAGAAATAATTTAAATATTCAAATCTCTTCTCGGATTGAATAGATAAATAATAAGAAAGAAGAACAAAGATATTGCCAGAAAATATTGATAATAATGAATTTCGTTGGTAGATTTCACTAAAAGAGTAGAAGTTGAGCTTGTTTTATTAAGGGCAGCAACAATTTGATTTACAGCATCATTCATATTATTACCATCAATATATGTTCCTCCTGTAGAAGAGGCTATTTTTTTAAGAGCATCCGTTTGTCTTTTAGAAATCACCGTTTCTCCATTTATATCTGTTTTATAGCCCATCAATTGCCCAAAAAGATAACTCGGAATTGGCGCTCCTTCTTCTGTTCCCACTCCAACAGAAATGACGGACATTCCTTGATTATTGGCTTCACGAATTGCAGCAGCATCATTTCCTTCATTATCTTCTCCATCGCTGATTAAAACAATCTTTCTTGAACCTTTGGAAATATTTTTGAATTTTTGTGCTGCCATTTGCATTCCTTTTAGAAAATCAGTACCCTGTATTTTCATAACATCAGTTTCAATTCCGCTTAAATAGGTTTCGGCAGCAGTATAATCTGTAGTTAGCGGCATGATTGAAGCTGCATCTCCCGCAAAAATCACCACTCCTACTCTATCATTCTTAAATTTTTGTAAAGAATTAATGATCAGATTTTTTGCCACTACCAAACGATTTGGTTCAATATCTTCTGTATTCATGGAATTGGAAACATCCAGCAGAAAAACTACATTACTCATTTTCTGCTTGGTTTCTACTTCTTCATTGCCCTTCAAAACATCTATAATAGAAAAGATCAAAAAAGTAAAAGCTAAAATATATAAGAGAAAAAAGGCTTTAGAAAACCATGTATTTTTTTCAAACAGATTTTCATGAAATCTACTCTCTGCAAATTGTTCTCTTCTTTTCTTTTTCCATTTTACAAAACTGAAAACAAGAATTCCCAGCAACGGCAAAAGCAGCAGCAATATAAGATAATACGGATTCCCAAGATACCAGTTCATCAACTCAAAAATTTATAAAAAACCCATCTTAATAACGCATCCAAAATCAAAACAAACAAAGCTATCCATAAAAACAATCTAAAATATTCTTCATAATTATAGAGTTTAGACGATTTAATGTCCGATTTTTCAAGCTGGTCAATCTCATTATATACTTCCTGCAAACTTCTATTGGAAACAGCCCGAAAATATTTTCCGTTCGTTACATTTGCGATATCCATAAGAGTTGCTTCATCTATATTAACTACGGTCTCACTAAAAATCAAATTTCCGAATACATCAATTTGAGTTGGCATTAAAGCATAGCCATTGGTTCCGATTCCTATTGTATAAACTTTTATATTATTATTTTTTGCCAGTTCAGCAGCAATTTTAGGCGGCATTGCATTTTCTATGGTATTAACGCCATCCGTCATCAAAACAATAATTTTACTTTTCGCTTTGCTATTTTTCAAATGATTTACTGCAACTGAAAGTCCCTCTCCAATTGCAGTACCCGGCTCAAGTTCAGCAGGATTAAGATTTTGAAGCTCATCAATAACTACTTGATGATCAGAAGTGACCGGAACTTTTGTAAAGGCTTCTCCGGAATAGGTAACCAAACCTATTCTGTCATTTGTTCTTTTTTGAACAAATTTTATTGCAATTTCTTTAAGTGCAGTCAATCTATCCGGATCAAAATCTTTCGTAAGCATACTGAACGAAACATCTATCGATAAAATGATATCCACACCTTTCGCATCATCTCTGTTTTCAGAAACGCTGAATGTTCTGGGTCTTGCCAAAGCAATAATGAGACAAGAAAGAATAACATATTTTGAAATTTTCAGGAGAAATAATATAAAAAGAATTTCTCTATTATTCTTCATGTTTTTTATAGTAGGAACCGTTACTCCTTTTCTTTTCTTTTTACGAATATCCAGAATAAGAATGGGTATCAGCAAAAGAAACAGAAGCAAAAACCACGGACTACAAAATTCAAAATTTCCTAAGCTAAACATCTTTCCGTATTAAGTTTTCGAATTCCAGATCTTTGGAAGAGCGTTTTACAAAATCACGAATTTCTTGCCAATCTTTTTCCATTGTCGATTGATCGGGAAAGGTTTTTGCAAATTTTACCAAATCTCCTCTCTGAAAAACATCTTCCAATATTTTTTCATTTTCCTGCGAAATAGTATTATGATTTTTCATCAGATCAATAAGATCATCCGTTAATAAAACATCAGCAGGAATGTGATATTGGTTGGTTAAAAAATTTCGAGTAATATCGATAAGTTCCACATAGAAAGAACGGAAATTTCCAGTCTCGATATATTTTTTCTTTTTGAGTGCATCAAGTTCTTTCAGCGCTTTATTTGTTATTACTACAGGAGAATTCTTTCTTTTTCTTCCGTATTTTATTAATTGGTAGATCACAAATATCAAGGCAAGCAAAATCAGAAATCCGAGAATGTACCATTTATAGATCTCCCAATAATCTTTTACATCCAGCTTCACTTCCTTATTATTCATAATGTCATTAATCTGGTCTTCTTTTTTAGCTGTATTAACGACATCTATTTCATAAGGAACAGTCTGGTAAACCTTTCCGTTGATCTTAAAATCCAAAGCCGGAATTGTGAATTTTCCTTCCTGAAAAACCTGAAACTGGATAATTCTTTCATACGTTTCAGGAGTTTTACTGATGGAATCTTTTATTTCTTCAAAATGAAATGGCAACAGTTCATTTTTCGGAGCAGAAGCTACATCTTTTCCCTTTAAGTCAAAAACTTTTACTTTATATGTACCTACTTCTCCAAGTGCCAACGTTTTTTTATCCAAACTGGCGCCCAATGTTTGAGAAAACCCCAAAACATTCATTAAAACGAGAAACAGTAAAAATATTTTTTTCAAAATTTTTAAATATTTTAAATTCAATCTGTTAGATATCGCTCCTTCGGAGCTTTTTTATAGCTCTGAAGCTATTTTCTATCCACATATCGCCGCTTTGCGGCTTCCCTTGCAATTATTATTTTTTCTTGAAATATTGAAAAAGATGTTTTGCATAATCCCCGCCAGTTTCTATGTCCATAAATCCGGCAGAAGAATTTTCAAAATCTTCTTTTATTTTTTTCACTTTTTGCCTTTGTTCTTCTGCGAATGTGTAACGCCATCTTGCACTGGAAGTATTTGCCCAGATTTGTTTTCCGGTTTCCGCATCGCGAAATAACGTGTAGCCAATATTTGGAATTTCATTATCCTTTTCATCAAAAATCCTCATTGCCAAAAGCGAATGTTTTTTAGAAGCCACTCTTAAAACCTTTGTACTGAATTCATCTTCAAAATCCGAAAATAAAAACACGAAAGATTTTTTCTTGAAAACATTCATCATATATTCCAAAGCTCCATCAATATTACTTTCAGAAGGAACATAATCCGCTGTAAGAATCTGGGAAATTATTGCTAAAATATGTTTTCTGCCTTTTTGCGGAGGAATTACTTTGTACACTTTATCGGCAAAAAGAATCACCCCGACCTTATCATTATTACCCACCGCAGAAAAACCGAGGCTTGCACAAATTTCTGCAACAAATTCTCTTTTCAAGGCGGTTTTTGTTCCATAATCCATAGAAGCCGAAATATCTACGAGAAGCATAACGGTAAGTTCCCGTTCTTCTTCCATTACTTTTACATAAGGTTCGCGAAAACGGGCGGTTTTGTTCCAGTCGATTCTTCGGATTTCATCACCAAATTGGTATGGACGCACTTCTGAAAATGTCATTCCCTGTCCTTTGAAAGCACTGTGATATTGCCCCATTAAAGATGCTTCCGTTTTCTTACGAGTTCGGATTTCTATTTGTTTTACTTTTTTGACAATATCTTTTATTTGCATAATTTCAGTTGTTGGTTGTCTGTTGATAGTTGTTGGTCTCAAAAAAACTGACAACCAACAACTATAAACACTCAACTAATCATTAAGGTGCCTGAATTTTTGAAAGAATTTTATCTACAAGATTTTCGCTTGAAACTTCTTCTGCTTCTGCTTCAAAGGTGAGTCCGATTCTGTGTCTCAAAACATCTTTTGCCACTTCTTTTACATCTTCCGGAATTACGAATGCTCTGTTTTTCAAAAATGCATACGCTCTGGATGCAACAGCCAAATTAATAGAAGCTCTAGGTGAAGCTCCGAAACTGATGTAATTTTTCAAATCTGAAAGTCCATATTTTTCAGGGAAACGAGTAGCAAAAACCATATCCAAAATATATTTTTCAATTTTTTCATCCAGATAAATCTGGTTGATTAGGCTTTTTGCTTCCACTACATTGTTAAGAGAAATTACCGGAGAAATAGCCGGTTGATGCGAAGTAGAAACCATTCGCATTACCTTTCTTTCGTCCTCAAATTCCGGATAATCAATTTTGCATTTCAGCATAAAACGGTCGCTTTGAGCTTCCGGCAAAAGATAAGTTCCTTCCTGATCTATTGGATTTTGTGTAGCCAAAACGAGAAAAGGTTTCGGAAGTGGCATTGTTTCATCACCAATAGTTACTTGTTTCTCCTGCATCGCTTCAAGAAGAGCAGATTGCACTTTAGAAGGTGCTCTGTTGATCTCATCTGCTAAAACAAAATTGGCAAAAATTGGCCCTTTTTTTATAGAAAAATCATTTTCCTTTACATTATAAATTTGTGTTCCTACTACATCCGCAGGCAATAAATCAGGGGTAAACTGGATTCTTGAAAATTCTCCGTGAACTGCTTCTGCCAATGTTTTGATTGCCAAAGTTTTTGCCAATCCCGGAACGCCTTCCAAAAGAATATGTCCATTTCCTAAAAGACCAATCAGCAAACGATCAATCATGTATTCCTGACCAATAATAGCTTTATTGATTTCCTGTTTCAGAAGAGTGAAAAAATAATTCTGCTCCCGAACTTTTTCGGTGAGTTGTCTGATATCTTCAGCCTGATGTAATTCTGACATAATTTTATTAAAAATAATTCGTAAAAATGCAATAAAATACCCGCATCAAGCAACACAATTAATGCCATTTTTGAGTTAAAGTTTGTTAAAAAAACAGAAATTGTATCAATACCAAGAATTCTTATTCCCAAAACAACAAACTTCTTGCATCCAAATTGCTACATCCAACATAATAAACTTTGGCATTCTCAGTTTATTAGAGTATTTTTGAACCGATAAAATTTCACAAAATGAATTATCATTTTTTGGCTCACCGACAAGTGAGAAAAAATCTTCTGGATATTCTTCAAAACACTTCGCATGAAGATCTTTTGCTGATTCCTGATGGTTTTAACAATAATGTATACTGGAACATCGCCCATTGTGTAGCTACCCAACAACTTTTACATTATTATCTAAGTGGAAATCCCTTCAGAATTGATAAATACTGGATCGAAACCTATAAAAAAGGAACACTTCCCAATCTGAACGTACAACCTTCCGAAGTAGAAGATCTTACTTTTTTGCTTACGGAGACTTCTAAAATATTGATGAAAGATTACGATGCCGATTTCTTTTCGGATTATACTCCTTACACTACAAGTTTTGGAATGGATCTGAAAAGTATTCAAGATGCCATTATTTTCAACAATATGCATGAAAGTTTGCATTACGGATATGTGATGGCGCAAAAACGGGCAATTTTAGGAGAAAAGTTTTAAATATGGGAGAAATAGTTGTAGGGAGTTTTCATTTCAGATTAACTGACGCCGGAAATTTAATTGGTGAGTACTTCAATAATTACGGAAATTTTGTTTTAACTGAAAGTTCCAATAGAACAGAACCTGGTTCCGGGTTTGAAGGAACATTCGTAACATCCTGGCTGGAAAAAAATCAAGCTCATTCCAATCGACTTACTATTAAAAATATTGCAAATACAAATATGTTTACTCTAATCTGGACAAAAGGAAATAGAGAAACGTTTCGAGGAAAAGCAACTCGCTTAGGAGAAAATATTATTTATGGATATTACTCTGGAACACCATTTATACAAGAAAATAATTAATGAATAATACTAACGATAAAAAAGACGATTTCATTTTCGGACTGCGACCAGTAATGGAAGCAATAGAAGCCGGAAAAACCATAGACAAAATATTTCTGCAAAATGCTTTACAGGGAGAAATTTATTATGAACTGAAGCAGCTTTTAACAAAACATAAAATTCGCCCGAATTATGTTCCGGTGGAAAAACTAAACCGTTTTACCCGCAAAAATCATCAAGGTGTAGTTGCCTTTATTTCGGATGTTCCGTTTTATAAAATTGAGGATGTTCTTCCGCAACTATTTGAAGAAGGAAAAACTCCTTTTCTTTTGATTTTGGACAGATTGACGGACGTTAGAAACTTCGGAGCAATTTGCAGAACCGCAGAATGTGTAGGAATTGATGCCGTTATTATTCCTGAAAAAGGAGCTGCTCCTATTAATTCTGATGCCATCAAAACTTCAGCAGGAGCTATTTACAACGTTAAAATCTGTAAAGAAAAAAATCTGGCTCATACTGTAGATTTTTTGCAGCAATCAGGAGTTCAGGTTTTTGCATCGACTGAAAAAGCACAGAAATTAATTTATGAAGTGAATTTCACTGAACCTTGCGCAATTGTAATGGGAAATGAAGAAACCGGAATTTCCAAAGAAGTTTTGCATCATTCCGACGAAAAAATAAAACTCCCAATTGAAGGAAAAACCCAATCCCTGAATGTTTCCGTAGCTTGCGGAGCAGTTTTATATGAAGCCTTAAGACAAAAATTAGGCAATATTTAAAAACTTTTTATAAAAAATCTGGCAAGAGAATTGCCGAAAACAAAAATTAAAATTTAAATAATGAAAAAAATTACAGCACTTGTGCTTCTATCAATAGCCATGATTTCTTGTAAAAAAGAAACCCAAACTATAACTAAAGTTGATCCCAAAACCGGAAAAACCATAACTGTGGAAGTTCCTGCCGATTCTGTGAAAGCGGTTGCCGAAATTCCTGCAATTAAAGATTCTTTGGGAGTTTACAGACAATCATTCAAATTAGAAAAAGGGAAAACGTATCCAATGGTTACGCTTCAAAAAGATGAACAAACGGTAACTGCTCCAAACGGACAATCACAGTCGGGAAAAAGCGAAAGTAATGACGAAATGTCTTTCACAGTGAACGATTTCAAAAATGGAGTTTATGACATTACCATCAATTTGATTAATAAAAAAAGTTCTCAATCGGCAAATGGAAAAACACTCGTTGTTGATACGAAAGCTGCTGCTCCGAAAGAAGAACAATTGAAAACGATGTGGAGTATCAATAAAGCTTTGGTTGGAAATAAACTTCAAATGAAAATGAAAGAAAATGGAGATGTGGTTTCCATTACGGGATTTGATCCTATTTATTCCAAAGTTGTAGCTTCAACAGGAAGCACTCTGAAAAATGCAGACGAAAAAGCAGCTTTCACAAAAAGTTTCAAAAATAGTTTTAACGAAAACGTAATAAAGGAACAATTTATGAAAAATCTAAAACTGATTCCTGCAAAAGGCGTTAAAATAGGAGAAAGCTGGACCGATACACAAAATGCTACTCCAAATGGTGGAATACAACTAACAACCAAATATACATTGAAAAGTGTTGGAAATGGTTCTGTAGAAATCGGAGTTTCCGGAGGAATTCCAAAAAAATCGGATAAACAAACCAATCAGGGCGTTACACATAGCATGAGTTCTGAACTGAACCAAAACGGAACAATTATTCTTGATCAAAATACGGGTTGGGTAAAAAATCAGAAAATTTCTGTAAACACGACCCAGACAGAAACTTATTCTGATGGGAAACAATCTCAAAGCATGAAAAGTTCCACCACTTCTACTGTAATGGTAAATCCGTAACTTTTATTCTTAAAAACCAACTAATTTCCTGATTTAAAAAATTTAAAAAGGAAAAAGAAAATGAAATATATTTTTGAATTCATACTTCTTGTCATCATTATTTTCTTTGTCTGGAATATATTGAAGCGTATTTTTTTTAATACCTTCTATAAATTTCCTACAAACAATACTTCTGAAAAACCTTCCGACCCTAAGGAAAAGATAAAATCCGGAAAAAACGGTCTGAATTGGGATGCAGAAACCATTGAGTATGAAGAAGTAAAAGAAGAAAAAACTAAAAATTAATCTGAACATTCAAAGAAAAATGCTTAAAGACAAAAAAAACCTGATTTTTATTATAGCAAGTATCGTTCTTTTTGCGGTTCTGGCTTTTGTTTATGCCAATCCTGTCATCAGTGGAAAACAACTTTTCCAGCATGATATTGTACAATACAAAGGCGGAGCAAAAGAACTTCTGGATTACAGAGCACAAAACGGAGAAGAAACATATTGGAGCGATTCCATGTTTGGAGGGATGCCAACTTATCAAATGGGAGCTCAGTTTCCGGGAGATATTATTAAAAAAGTAGACGGTATTTTCAATATTTTTCCGAAACCTGCCAATTATCTTTTCCTACTTTTTTCAGGATTTTTTCTTTTGGGAATTGTTGCAGTTAGAAATTGGAAGTATGCTTTATTGGGAGCTACTTTCTTTGGATTGTCCACTTATTTTTACATCATCATTGCAGCCGGACATAACGGAAAAGTTCATACTATTGCTTATTTTGCTCCACTTTTAGCGGGAATTCTTCTGGTTTATATTCGTAAAAAATATATTCTCGGCTTCATTGTCACTACTCTTTTCATGGGATTGCAAATTGCTGCAAACCATCCACAAATGACCTATTATTTATTTCTGGCTTTAGGTTTTTTATTCCTTTCGGAATTGGTGCGTGCTTTTCAGAAAAAAACACCTTGGAAACATTTTCTGATTTCCACAGGAATTGTCGGATTAGCCTCAATAATCGGAGTTGGAATGAATTCCCAAAGAATTATGGCGAATTCCGAATACATCAAAGAAACCGTTCGTGGAAAACAAATTCTGAATAACGATAAACTTTCTTCTGAAAAATCCGGAATGGACAAAGAAAGTATGCTGATGTGGAGCTACGGAAAATTGGAAACCTTGAATCTTTTTATCCCGAGATTGATGGGAGGAGCAAGTCAGGAATCAGGTTCAGACAAAATTGCGACAGGTGTACAAAGTAGAATTCAGGAAAATGTAAATACTCAGGAAGAATACGACCGAATTATGAAAGGTTTTGGCGGACTCACCTATTGGGGAGACCAGGAAGGAACTTCAGGTCCTGCTTATCAAGGAGCAGTAGTTGTATTTTTAGCCATTTTAGGATTTTTCTTTGCCTGGAAAAAATACAGATACTGGATTTTAGGAGCTTCCATTCTTACGATTGCTTTGGCTTGGGGAAGAAATTTCCTTCCGCTTTCAGATTTTTTTATAGATTTTGTACCTTTTTATAATAAATTCAGAGCACCTTCTTCCATTCTTGTAGTGGTAGAACTTTTATTTCCGTTAATCGCAATTTTAGGATTATACCGTTTCTTTAATTCCAATGAAAAAACAGAAACTCAACCAGAAAATATTTTAACTGAAGAATATAAAAAGAAAACCCTTATTTATACCACTTCCGGAGTTTTAGGGTTCACTTTCATTCTTTTACTTTTCGGAAAATCGCTTTTAGGATTTCATACCGAAGCAGAAAAAACCTATTTTCCGCCTTATCTTTTGGATTTTCTTGTAGATGAAAGATTTAAAATGTTCCGCGAAGATGCGATAAAAGCCATTCTGTATGTCGGAATTACGGCAGCAATTTTATTCTTTAGTCTTAAACAAAAAATCAATCAGAACATTGCACTTATTGTAATCGGATTGGTGAGTCTTTTCGATTTATGGAGTGTAAACAAACGTTACCTGAACAATGATAATTTCATAGACAAAATTTTTGCTGAAAATCCGTTTCAAACAGAAAATTCCGAACTTTTGATGGGAAAAGTGGGCGATAACACCTCGCTTCAATCTTTACTTCAAAATACCAATGTCAATAAAACTTTAGAAACTATTGCTGAAAAAGATAAAACTCATTACAGAATTTACAATCAGGTTTTAGGAACGTTCAGCGAAACCAATACTTCGTATTTCAAATCTTCAATCGGTGGTTATCATGCTGTAAAACTGAGACGTTATGACGATCTTATCAATGAATATTTGATGAATATGGACACCGTAAAAGCTCCAAAAATCCTGAATATGCTCAATGCAAAATATATGATTTTCGGAGATACGGAAAAACCTCAGGTTGTTCCAAATCCTTATAGCAATGGAAATGCGTGGTTTGTTTCCGATATCAAATTTGCCTCAAATCCGAATGAAGAAATCAAGCAAATTGGAATAGTTGATACCAAAAAAACAGCGGTTGTTTCTATTGACGACAAAAAATATTTCGATGGAAAACAAGTAGTAACAGATTCTACCGCAGCCATAAATCTCACAAAATATCAACCTAATGAACTGGAACTAAAAACCCAAAGTAAAACTCCACAATTGGCAGTTTTTTCAGAAATTTATTATCCTTACGGATGGAAAATGTTTGTGGATGGAAAAGAAGTTCCTTATATCAAAGCTGATTATTTACTGAGAGCAGTTCACGTTCCTGCCGGAAATCATACGATAAAAATGACTTTTGAACCTGAGGTCATTAAAAAGGGAAAACTATTTTCAATGATTTCTTTTGGGCTGTTTTTGATATTGAGTTTAATTGGAATCTGGTGGTTATTTAAAACTACAAAAGAAAAAACTGAGTAAAAACTATTACATTGTCATTCAGAACGAAGCAAAGCGCAGTGAAGAATCTTTTTATATTTTGTTATTTAAAAAATTTCAATTTCGATTCTTGTTTTTGAATATTAATTCTTTTGTTTCTTTTTTGTTCAAATAAAAATGGATTCTCCAAAAAAAATACTAATCATTTCATATTATTGGCCACCAGCTGGTGGACCGGGAGTACAGCGATGGTTAAAATTTGTAAAATATTTACCGGAACTCGGATGGAAACCTACTATTTTTATCCCTGAAAATCCAAGTTATCCTTTGATTGATGAAAGTCTTGAAAAAGAAATTTCAAAAGACTTAGACATCATTAAAACAAAAATCTGGGAACCGTACCAATTAGCAGAAAAACTGAATAAAAACAATAAAAAATTTAAAGCAGGACAGTTTGATGTCGGGCAAAACCAAAGTTGGAAATCTCGATTTTCGATTTGGGTTCGGGGAAATTTTTTCATTCCTGATGCGAGAGTTTTTTGGGTAAAACCTTCGGTAAAATTTTTGAAAAAATATTTGTCTGAAAATCATTTCGATGCTTTAGTAACAACCGGACCTCCACATTCTTTGCATTTAATCGGATTAGAATTAAAGAAAGAATTTCCAAATCTGAAATGGATTGCCGATTTCCGTGATCCATGGACAGAAATTTCGTATTACAAACACTTAAAACTTTCCAAAAGAGCAGATAAAAGACATCGTGAACTGGAAGAAAAAGTTTTCAAAAATGCAGATATTACTTTAGCTACGAGTTATACAGATGCAGAAAATTTTAGGAAAAAGGGAGCGAATTCGGTTTGTATTACCAATGGATTTGATGGAGAAGCTGGAAGTCGGAAGTCGAAAGTCGGAAGTTCTGAAAAAGATTCCTCGTTCCTCGGAATGACAAATTCGCAGAAATTTACATTAAGTTATGTCGGAGTTTTGGAGCAGCTTCGGAATCCTGAAATTCTTTGGGAAGTATTGAATGAAATCCTAAATGAAAATCAAAGTTTTAAAAACGATTTTGAACTAAAATTTGTAGGAAAAGTAGATGATAAAATTTTGAAAAATTTAGAAAATTCTGATCTGAAAAATAGCATTCAAAATTTAGGATACGTTTCTCATGATAAAGCTGTTGAAGAAATGGAAGATGCCTCGCTTTTATTAATTACAAATTTTCCAGAGGACTCTTCAAAAGGTATTATTCCCGGAAAAATCTTCGAATATTTGGCAACCGGAAATCAGATTTTATCATTTGGACCAAAAGACGCCGATGTTGCAAAAATTTTAGAAAAAACCAATTCAGGAAAGCATTTCGGATATAATGAAAAAGAAAATGTAAAAACATTCATTCTCGAAATTTATGAAAAATGGAAATCCGGAAATCTTCAACAAGGAAATTCAAATATTGAAGAATTTTCAAGAAAAAAATTAACGGAAAGATTGTCAGAGATTCTTTAATTTTTCAAAAGAAGAACGCACCTTGATGGTGCGTTCCTACAAAATATTTTTATTCTAACCAGCCTTGTTCGCGCATCCAATCGTCATTGTAAATTTTTGCAACATAACGAGAACCATGATCGTGTAAAAGAACGACAATCACATCATCTTTTGTAAATTGGTCTTTCATCTGTACCAGTGAAGCAATGGCACTTCCGGCAGAATATCCACAAAAAATTCCTTCTTCTTTTGCTAATCTTCTTGCGTAAATTGCTCCGTCTTTATCGGTCACTTTTTCGAAATGATCGATCACGCTCATATCATAATTTTCGGGAATTATGTCTTCACCAATTCCTTCCGTAATATAAGTGTATGCATGATCGTAATGAATCTCGCCCGTTTCGTGGAATTCCTTTAGAATAGAACCATACGTATCCACACCAATCACTTGAATATCAGGATTTTTTTCTTTGAAAAATTTTCCACAACCGGTGATAGTTCCGCCTGTTCCGGCTCCAACTACGAAGTGCGTTAATTCTCCATCAACCTGCTCCCAAATTTCAGGAGCTGTTTGCTCATAATGAGCCTGTCTGTTGGAAAGATTATCATATTGATTCACATACCAACCATTTTCAGTTTCTGTTGCCAATCTTTTGGAAACGGAATAATACGAACGTGGATCGGTAGGTTTTACATCCGTCGGACAAACGATAACTTCCGCACCAACAGCACGAAGAATATCGCATTTTTCTTTGGATTGTTTAGAATTTGTTACAAAAATACATTTATATCCTTTCACAATAGCCGCCAAAGCCAAACCCATTCCTGTATTTCCTGAAGTTCCTTCAATAATAGTTCCACCAGGCTTTAAGCGGCCGTCTTTTTCAGCATCTTCAATCATTTTCAAAGCCATTCTATCTTTTACGGAATTTCCCGGATTGAAGGTTTCGATTTTTGCTAAAACCAAAGCTGGAAAATCTTCACCTAAAACTTTATTTAGTTTTACTAATGGTGTATTCCCAATGGTTTCGAGAATATTTTGAGCGTATTTCATTATATAAGATTAGGGTCGTAAAGATAGTTTTTAAAACTAAAAGTTCAAAACCACACTTATGTTGTTAAAATCTTTATTCTAATAAACATGAACTCGGGTGGAAAATAGAAAATATCTTTTAACACAAAGTATTACTTTTCAATCTGCTGTATTTTAAGGCGCTTTGCTTAGCGAAATTCGCAAGGCAAAAAATCAAAGATTTTTATTTCAAAACAAACCCTTTATCTATGTTTTAAAAAACAACTTTTTCAAACAGCTCATTTTCAATAAAATACTATCGAATTATTATTTATAAATTTTTAGCTTTTTTATGCCAAAGCTGATCTCCTTTTAGATATAATTCCGATTCAAAATTATTGATGAAAAGTGCGCCGGTTCCCAATCCTTGCGGAATTTTCGGATTTTTGGTGAAGGTATATTGTGCAATTGCATTCAATCCAATATTGCTTTCCAGAGCGGAAGTAATCCACCAACCGATTTTTAAATTTTCAGCTAAAGAAATCCATTCATCAGAACCGGAAATTCCACCAACTAAAGATGGTTTTAAAATAATGTATTTTGGTTTTATTTTTTCCAAAAGGCTTTTCTTTTCTTCAAATTCTACAATTCCGATCAATTCTTCGTCTAAAGCAATCGGAATTGGAGTACTAGCACAAAGTTCTGCCATATCAAAGAAAGCTTCCAACTTCCGACTTCCGACTTCCGATTTTTTTGTCGCTTTTATAGGCTGTTCAATAGAATGAATTTCCAAATCTGCCAATTGCTGCAAAACTATTTTGGCTTCGTCAAAAGTAAATCCGCCATTTGCATCGACACGAAGTTCAAGCTGTTCTTTCGGAAATTTTTCTCTTAGCTTTTTAAGGATGGATTTTTCTGAATTCCAATCGACACCAATTTTCAGTTTGATACAATCATACCCTTTTTCTAATTTTTCAGAAATCTGTTCTTCCATGAAATCTACATCGCCCATCCAAATTAGTCCATTGATTTTAATGGATTTTTTTTCTTCTGTAAATTCGCTTGGAAAATAGAAATCTGATCCGTGCTTCAAATTGAGAATTGCTTGTTCATACCCAAACCAAATGGAAGGAAAATGAAGTAATTCTTTTTTTAAATTTTCCGGATTTTGGTGAATGTTTTCGCAAAGCCATTTGAGTTTTTCTTCATATTCGGGAACATCATCATAGCTTAATCCACGAAATAATCCGCACTCTCCTATTCCTTTTTTTTCGTTTTCAGAAATTTCCAGAAAATAGGTTTCTTTTGTATGTAAAATTCCGCGTGAAGTTCCAGCCGAGCGTTTGAATTCGAGAATGTGTTTGAAATAGGTTGCCTGCATTTTTTTAACGTTTCCGTTTCTTAAGTCCGTATTTTTGTTATTTATATTGCTTTTCAAATCTTAATTTTAAAATTCTGAAAAAATTTTATTACGCTTTTTAAAATAGCCCCGATTGCAGCGGTTACCCCGCAATGAAGCTGCGGAGCGAAGCGGAGCAGCGAAATGAGGAGTATGAGCGGAAAGCGGGAAATAGCTCCTAAAAATTATTGTGCATTTCGCATAAATTCTTCAGCTTTTTCTACCATTTCGATGCTTCCACAGAAAAAGGGAACTCTCTGGTGAAGTTCTGTTGGCTCTACTTCCAAAATTCTGTTGAATCCGTCGCTGCATTTTCCGCCGGCTTGTTCCGCCAAAAAAGCCATCGGATTGCATTCATAAAGCAAACGAAGTTTTCCATTCGGAGATTGTGAAGTGGATGGGTAAATGTAAATCCCACCTTTTATCATATTTCTGTGAAAATCCGAAACCAAACTTCCGATATATCGTGAAGTATACGGACGATCGCCTTCTTCCAACTGACAATATTTGATATAATCTTTTACACCTTGCGGAAATTTGATATAATTTCCTTCATTGATAGAATAAATTTTTCCGTTTTTTGGAAATTTCATGTTAGGGTGAGAAAGATAATACGTTCCCAAACTTGGATCAAGCGTAAAACCATGAACTCCGTTTCCGGTAGTATAGACAATCATTGTGGAAGAGCCATAAACTACATATCCTGCTGCTACCTGATAAATTCCTTTTTGTAGAAAATCTTTTAGTTCTACAGGAGTTCCCGGTTCTGTAACACGGCGATAAATGGAAAAAATAGTTCCCACAGAAACATTCACATCAATATTGGAGGAACCGTCCAAAGGATCTATCAACACGACATATTTGCTGAGATGTCCGTTTTCTCCACATTTTATATTTACAAAATCATCACTTTCTTCAGAAGCAATTCCGCAAACTACTTCACGCTGGGAAAGTGCTGTGATAAAAATTTCATTCGCCAAAACATCCAACTTTTGCTGATCTTCTCCCTGAATATTTGTATTTCCCACTTTTCCTATGATATCTGCGATTCCGGCTTTGTTTACTTCCCGATTTACTACTTTGGAGGCCAATCGAATGGCACTTAAAAGTCTGGAAAGTTCACCTGTGGAATATTTGAAATCGTCCTGTTTATCGATGATAAATTCACCTAACGTTTGCAAAGGTTCGTTTGACATAAAAAAGGGTTTGTGGTTTTCTCAAATTTCGGAAATTTATTTTAATATTTAAAATCCAATGCATAACTTGATTGCTATGTTATTTTTTTATTTCTCAATCTAAATCTTTATTTTTGGAGATTAATTTATTTATTAAAATCTAATCTTAGACAACTAAAATTTACCTTACCAATAGCTTATAATGAAAGTCTTTAAATTTGGAGGAGCATCAGTAAAGGATGCCAATGGAGTGAAAAATGTAGCCCTTGTTTTGGAAAATCAAGGCTTTGAAAACTGTCTGCTCGTAGTTTCAGCAATGGGAAAAACAACCAATGCGCTGGAAAAAGTAGTGGAATTTTATTTTAAAAAAGAAGACTATCAATCCGAAATAGAACTCATCAAAAAAAATCATATTGATATTGCAAAAGGACTCTTCAGTGAGGATCATGCCGTTTTTGCAGAAATTTCTCTTTTCTTCGACGATATTGATTCTTTCCTAAGAAGAAACAAATCGCCAAACTATAATTTTGTATACGACCAAGTAGTAAGTTGCGGAGAAATGATTTCTTCAAAAATTTTAAGCGAATATCTGAATGATATCCAGTTTTTTAATCAATGGCTGGATGTAAGAGACTACATAAAAACGGATAACACCTACAGAGAAGGTGCTGTAAACTGGAAAAAAACGGAAGAAAATATCTCTACACTTAACAAAAGTGTTTGCTATGTTACCCAAGGTTTTATTGGTTCTGATGAAAATAATTTCACCGTAACTTTAGGAAGAGAAGGTTCCGATTATACCGCAGCTATTTTTGCTTATTGCTTAAATGCAGATGCGATGACCATTTGGAAGGATGTTCCGGGAGTAATGACCGGAGATCCGAGAAAATTTGAAAATGTTTCTTTGCTTTCCAACATTTCCTATGAAGAAGCAATTGAAATGGCCTATTATGGAGCTTCCGTTATCCACCCGAAAACATTGCAGCCTCTAAAACAAAAACATATTCCTTTTTTTGTAAAATCTTTCGTTGAGCCTGAAAAACCAGGAACCAAAGTAAGCGTAACAGACAAAAACCAGCACGAAGAATCATACATTCTGAAAGAAAATCAAGTATTAATGAGAATTGCAACTCGTGATTTTTCTTTTATTGCAGAAGAGCATTTAAGTCTTATCTTTAATGAATTGGCAAAAAACAAAATTAAAATTTCATTAATGCAAAATTCTGCAATTTCATTAGCTCTTTGTCTTGAGGATAAATATAACAATATTGATGTTCTGAATGAAGAACTTAGTAAGACTTTTAATACTGAAATTACAAAGCAAGTGTCTTTATTTACGGTAAGAAATGTGCATCTGGATAATGTTGTAAAATTTTATAAAGGCAAAAATGTTTTACTGGAGCAAATCTCAAAACAAACCTTGCAAATGGTCACCCAATAATAACCTAAAACATGAGTCTCATTTCTAAAAACGACCTTATTAAAGCAGCCGGTTTAAGTAAAATAGGATTTTTGAAAAATCCTGTTGCAGGAGCTTTAATGAAAATGACCAAAATAGATGAAGTAAATGCACTTTACGACAAACTAAAAGATAAAGAAGGAAAAGATTTTTTCGATTCATTTGTAAAAGAAAGAGACTTAAAGTATGTAGTTTTTGAAGAAGATCTTGCCAAAATTCCGAAAACAGGACCTTTTATCTTAGTTTCCAACCATCCTCTTGGTGCTATCGACGGAATCTTGATGTGCAAAATACTTACAGAAATTCGCCCCGATTTCAAAATAATGGGAAATTTTCTTTTAGAGAAAATAAAACCTATGGAACCGTATGTAATTTCTGTAAATCCTTTTGAAAACAGAAAAGAAGCCTACAAAAGTTCCTCCGGAATGAGAGAAACTCTAAAACACCTGCAAAATGGAGGTTGTGTCGGGATTTTTCCGGCGGGAGAAGTATCCAATAAAAATAATGAAGAAAGAGAAATAAGAGATAAAGAATGGGAAAAACCAGCCTTGAAACTTATCAAAATGGCAAAAGTACCGGTAGTCCCAATGTATTTCCATGCAAAAAACAGTAGACTTTTCTATAATGTAGCAAAAATACACCCCGATCTTCAAACAATAATGCTTCCTACCGAGATGATGAGGAATCGTGAAAAACCAATCAGAATAAGGATTGGGAAACCCGTTTCTGTAAAAGTAATGGAAGAACAGGAAACTATTGAAGAACTTGGAGAGCTGCTCCAAAATAAAATCTATCTACTAAAATCCTATTATGAAAGACGGAAAAGCATTCCTGAAATTCTAAAAATTCCTAATCTGAAACTTAATTTTCCTTTTGATAAAGAAGAGAATATTATTCAGAATATTATCGATGAAACTCCTAAAGAAGATATTTTAAAAGAAATTGAAAAGCTCCGGACTTTTGAAAAACTTCTTTTCAAAAATGGAAATTATGAGGTCTTTTTCACCGAATATGAAGAAATTCCCTCTATTATGAGAGAAATCGGGAGACAACGGGAAATCACTTTCCGCGCTATCGGAGAAGGCAGTAATCTTCCTTTTGATCTAGATGAATATGATAAACACTATTATCATCTTTTTCTTTGGGACAATGATGCTAAAAAAATTGTAGGAGCCTATCGAATGGCACTTGGAAAAGAAGTGATCAAAAAATTAGGAATCGATGGATTCTATACGGCTTCTTTATTTGAATTTGATCACGAGCTTCAGCCATTTTTCAGGAAGGTTATCGAAATGGGAAGAGCTTATATTTCGCAAGAATACCAGCAAAAACCGTTGCCTTTATTTTTGCTTTGGAGAGGAATTGTACACGTTTGTTTAAGAAATCCTGATCATAAATTTTTGATGGGAGGAGTGAGTATAAGCAACAAATTTTCAGAATTTTCAAAATCTCTGATGATTGAATTTATGCGTTCTCATTATTTTGATTCTGCTGTAGCACAATACATCCACCCAAAAAATGAATTTAAAGTAAAACTGAAAGAGCGCGATAAAAGCATCTTCTTCGATGAAATGGAAGCAGACCTTAATAAACTTGATAAAGTGATTGATGATCTGGAGCCGGAAATGAGACTTCCTGTTTTGATTAAAAAATATATTAAACAAAATGCAAAAGTGATCGCATTTAATGTAGATCCGAGTTTTAATGATGCAATTGATGGTTTGATGTATATTCGTATCAGTGATCTTCCGGAAAGTACAATAAAACCCGTTTTGGAAGAAATGAGTGAACAAATCAGAAAAGAGCAAGAAAATAATCCTTCTGAAAATCAGTAAGTTTTTTCTTAATTTGAAAAAAAAGCAACAAGAAACTTGCGAGTTATAGCAAAAAAATATACTTTTGCACCACTTAATTCAACAATGGTTTCTTAGCTCAGTTGGTAGAGCAACGGACTGAAAATCCGTGTGTCCCTGGTTCGATTCCTGGAGAAACCACTTAAAATCCCGAAAATTTTCGGGATTTTTTCATTTCTATATATTCCTGAAAAAATTATTATCTTCGCATTGAAATTTTTGCAAATGAAAAATCTATTAAAGCTTTTATATACCCTTACTCCATTTATGTTTTTTGCACAACAAAACATAAAATTTGAAGAGGGAACTTTCAAGGAAATTCTTGAAAAAGCAAAAAAAGAAAACAAACTTGTTTTTTTGGATGCATACGCTTCATGGTGCGGACCTTGTAAAATGATGGAAAAAAATATTTTTACATTAAAATCCGTAAGTGATTATTACAACTCCAATTTTATCAATGCTCATTTCGATATGGAAAAAGGAGAAGGTAGAGAAATTGCACAAAAATTTGCCATCCGCTCCTATCCTACCTATCTTTTCCTGAATGGAAATGGAGAACTTATTTTGAAAAATTTTGGATATATGGTAGAAAACGATTTCCTTCAAATTGCTAAGGAAGCCAATAATCCTGAAAATTTAAAATATTCTATAAAAGAACGTTTTGAAAAAGGAGAATCTGATCCTGATTTTCTCATTAATGCCATGAAACAATCCGCAGACACTGATTATGATTTTGCAAAAAAAGTATCTGAAAGATATTTTAAGAACAAAAAAGCGGATGATTATACAAAAGATGATGTAGGAATGCTTTTCTATTTTATTCGTTCCACTGATGATGCCAATTATAAGGCTTTTCAGAATAATAAAACTCAAATTCTGAAATTCATTCCGGAAAATTCTTACAAAGATTTTGATAACAATATTAAAATTTCCAAAATTTTAGAAAGTGCACTAGATCAGCAAAATAAAATCATCAAGGATGATTATTTTTATACCAACGCAGTTCCTTTGGTAGGAAAAGAAGAAGCTACTAAAGCTCTTAACAGAATGAAAGTAAACTTCTATCCGGCAGTTGGAAATTATGCAGAATATGAAAAAGCTGCATTGGAATATTATAAAAATCCTGAAGAAGTTGATACCAACGAACTTTTGAAAGCCGCTTGGATTTTCAGTGAATATATACAAAATCCTTCTTCCATAAAAAAAGCACAGGAATGGGCTGAAAAATGTATTATGAGGGTAGAAACCGCCGAAAGCACTTATATCCTTGCCAAACTATACAAACAGACAGGCAACAAAGATGGGGCAAAAATGTATGCCGAAATCTCTAAAAATCTTGCAGAACAAAATGGTAATGATTCTGCAATGGCAGCAAAGCTTTTGAAAGAACTTCAATAAATTTAAGGATTTGAAAAAAATAGTAGTACTTGCAACAATATTTCTAGCTTTATTTTGCAGAGCACAAGAAAATACATCGTCCGGAAAATCCACTTACATAAAAGCAAACGCTGTATTTCTTCCTTTAGGAATGCTAAATGCAGGTATTGAAACTCAACTTTCAGAAAAATATACATTTCAGGGAGATGTTTTTATTTCTCCATGGAAATCTTTTGGTGGACATTATGCACAAATGTATATGATCGGGTTTGAAGGAAGATATTACTTCGATCAGGCTTTCAAACATTGGTATATTGGTGCTAATGTTTCTGCTGCACGATATATTTTGCAAAAATGGAATTATTGGAAAAGTACTCCTTATCAATATACAGAAGATTCCCCTGTTTATGTAAAATCTGATCTTTATCAGGACGGATTTTCATTTATGTTGGGAGCAACAGTTGGTTATCAATTCCAATTGAATGAAAACTGGAATATGGATCTCTATATCGGAGGCGGAACTTCTCAGGATTTTTATAAAGGATATCATAAAACTCTTGGTGTTCGTTACGATGATCCGAACCGAAGCTGGAATCGAAGCGGAGAATGGATTCCGTATAGAGGCGGCGTAATGATTTCCTACAAACTGAAATAATGAATATCAAAAGTAAAAGATTTTTAACGATTGCAATTGCAACTTTTATCATTCTTTTTCTAATGAATTATATTGGGAATGATCAGCCTGACAAATTATACCGTGCTTTACTTACAGCTTTTGCTGGAGTTGCCGGATTAACCATCGGAGTATGGTTCTTATATAAGAATCGTGACGATAATGGAATAAATCAGAATTTTGATTAATTTCTAAATGTGAACTCGGCGGAAAACAATATATATAATTTAGCACAATATTATATTTTAAGATATATTACTAATGCGAATTAAGGGTTAAAAAATGGGTTTTAAAAAACAAGCAGTAAGTTTTCCAAAAACATGTACAATTAATCCGTTAGTTGATCGAACTTTACTTGCATTTTGAATTTGAGTTTTCTCGTTAATCCAATTAAAGAAAGATTCAATAGGTTGTCTTACAGTAGAAACAGCCTTTGAGAATAAGGTTTCATAGGCAAAATCTCTTTGTTTTAATTCATCTGATTTATCCTTTATTCCTTTGATAGGTGTAAACATAACAGATTGATTTTCAATGTATAGTTTTTCAAAAAAAGGATTATCGTGATAGATTTTATCACCAAAGAACTTTCTATTTTCAAGTTCTGTCCAATTTTCTTTGAAAATAGTCAAATCATTCTCTGAGGCTTTGCTTAAAACAATACTTTCGGGATAAGGCAAAGTTCCCTTGTTATAGGAGTTTAAGGCATGCAATTTCATTCCATAATACCATAGATTTTTAGTAGAACAAAAACTTTTATCAGTCAACTCTCGTGCTACTTTTCCTGTTCGCTTTCCACTACAGGTCATAATGGGAAAAGAGTCTAAAACAGATATTTCACTTGAATATTTTTTAGGAAAAAAGCCTTCTATTGTACATGAGCATAATTTTCTTATTGCTTCACAAAGCCAATTTAACCTTGTGTTAAAAGCAACATAAGAATGTAGCTTGGGAAACCAATCCATCAAATAGTTCTTGCTAAAATCATACATCTGCTTCACTTTAAATTTTTGTTCTTCATACACTGAAAACAGATAAATTGTAATCACTTCTTGGTCTGTAAATTCAGGTTTATTATTGGGGCTAAATCTTTCGCAATGATATTGTAATTCTTCTTCATATTTATTGCATACATAGTGGTATATTTTTATTAACTTTAGTGCCTTAGTCTGATTAATCATGTTGTTTATAATGTTTGAAATTCAATATAAATATACTGATTATCAGGCTTTTATATAAATACATACTCTGTTTTATTAAGTTTTTTTAACCCTTAATTCGCATTACTAAGCAACGACTACACTTCTTCCTCAAGTCTTAACTGCATTGCTCCAAGAGAAACAGAAATTTAAAAATATTTTTATTATTGATAATCAATAAATTAAAACATTATTTACCATTTTGTATATTTGGGTATTAGCAGAAATATCATCCAACCAGAATTTATAAAACTATTTTCTTATTTTTACAGACATTGCATAGAAATATTGTATATGAAAAAAATCGAAGTTGAGGACAAAATAATTGCTATAACATCGTATAAAGATGAAGATTATATCTGTTTGACAGATATGGTGAGAGGAGAAGAAGGTAATGACCATATTAGAAACTGGATGAGAAATAGAAATACAGTTGAGTTTTTAGGAATTTGGGAGCAATTATATAACCCAAATTTTAAAGGTGTCGAATTCGACACCTTTAAAAAAGAAGCTGGATTAAATTCATTTAATCTGACACCTAAAAAATGGATAGAAGCAACTGATGCAATCGGAATAGTATCTAAAAGTGGTAGACAAGGAGGAACATATGCTCATAGAGATATAGCTTTTGAATTTGGCGCTTGGATTAGTCCAATGTTTAAACTTTTGTTAATAAAAGAGTTTCAAAGATTAAAAGAAATTGAAACAAACCAATTTAATTTAGAATGGGATGTAAAAAGAGTTTTAAGTAAACTAAATTATCATATTCATACGGATGCAGTTAAGAATCATATAATTCCATCTTCAAACTTTACAAAAAGTAATGAATGGTTAGTATATGCAGAAGAAGCTGACATACTAAATGTTGCTTTATTTGGTTGTACAGCTAAACAATGGAGAGAAGCAAACCCTCAACAAACTCTTGAAGGAAAGAATATGCGAGATTTTGCAAGTATTAATGAATTGGCAGTACTTTCAAATCTAGAATCATTGAACTCTGAATTGATCAAATCTAAAGTAGACAAACAGATTAGATTTAATAACCTCTATAGAATTGCTAAACAACAATTAGAAATATTAAATCAAAAAGATTTTATCAAGTCTATCAAAAAAATTTCTGAAAAAACCTATATAGACCAACAAAATAGAATTGAATAAAGATACACCGCTAGTTAGAGCCATATGAAAAATACTACTGTTATTGAATTTAAAGAGAATTTTGTTGCAAATATTTTTAAAAATTTTCTGATTTTTTCAATTATTATTATATCACTTCACTTGATTTTGAAGTTTACTTTTGGTTACACTAATCACAAAATTAATTATGCATTTTTAATTGGATGGATAATTGCAACTATTCAGGATATTAGCCCAAAATCATTAATATTTAATGACGAAAAAAAGGAATTATTAATTATTAAAAAACCATTATTTGGTTCTGTTCAAAAAATAAAATTGAATTATAATGAAATAGAATTTGAATTTTATAATTACAATAAATTTTTAAGTTTATTTTTTGGAAGCAAAAGGCTTAGAGTATTGCATAATAAAAATGAAGTCATCAAATGGCAAGATATTAAATCCTCGAAGAAAATTTCAGAAATTGAAAAATTAACCGAAAAAAGATTCAATATTTCAACATAATTGAGGTCAATTCTTTAGTTTTAACGCAAATTCGATAGTATATGAGAAAATAGAATTTGAAAAATAATACTTTGCGTTAAATTTTATATGCTACTTTCTATTAATCCTGATACATTACATATTTTGATCGGATTTTCTGAAATTTTTCCAGACCTTTTTTCCATGAATTTTTAATTTCTTCAGCGGATTTTCCTACAATAATTTGCTTTCTTAATTCGTCGGTTCCTGCTAATTTATCAAAGAAAAGATTTTTCAGAAAGAAATCTTGTTGTGGATTTTTATAATTTTTGTACGCTTTAATCAGCCAATCCAAATTCAGATAACGAAGATCTTCACGATATTGAGTTAGATTTTCTCCATAGCACAATTTTCCATTCAGGAAAGGATCTTTTGCTCCGAAATTCGGTTTTGGAGTAAACTGATAAGGCAATTTTTTTGTCCATGGACTTCCATACACTTGAAAAGGAGAATCTGTTCCACGTCCTACCGAAACTTGTGTTCCCTCAAAAAAACAAAGTGAAGGATAAAGATTGATGGCTTTTTCATTTGGCAAATTCGGGGAAGGTTTTTCAAAAAAACCGTAACGTTGTTTTTTATGATAATTCATCATCGGAATTACCGTGTATTTTGCTGTGATTCCATTTTTCAACCATTTTTCTCCATTTACCATTTTTCCATATTCGCCAATAGTAAGTCCATATACAACAGGAACCGGATGCAAACCTACAAAACTGGAAAATTCCGGCTTCAAAATTGGACCGTCAATATAACCGTCATGAGGATTTGGACGATCCAGAAGAATTACCTCAATATTATTTTCCGCAGCAGCTTCCATTATATATGCAAGCGTGGAAATATAGGTATAAAATCTCACTCCGACATCCTGAATATCAAAAAGAATAATATCTGTTCCCTGCAATTGTTCCGGTTTTGGCTTTTTATTATCTCCATAAAGAGAAATGATGGGAATTCCGGTTTTTTTATCTACACCGTTTTTCACATGTTCGCCTGCATCTGCATCTCCACGAAATCCGTGTTCAGGAGCAAAAATACTTTTGATTTTAACATTATTCCTGACTAAAAAATCAACCAAATGTGTTCGGTCACTTAAAAGTCCTGTTTGGTTGGTAACCACCGAAATGGCTTTATCTTTCAGAAGTGGAAGATACAATTCCGGACGATCGGCTCCTGTCTTAAAACAATTTTTATCAAGATTCTGCCCTTTAAAGAAAAAGATGTTTCCTAAAAAAATTAGGCAAATAAGAAGTAAATTTTTAATTTTGGGACTTAAACTCATTCGTTTGAAATTTCCATTATATTTTTCAAGAAAAATAGCGTTTTCCAAAGATAACAAAAATAATCTTTCACGGGTTATTATCTTTATTGGTAGGCTTTCCGTAGCTTTAGGCGTTATTGTTTCATTGATTACCGTTTCCACAGGTTTCGGTTCAAAACGTGCAATTAAAGAAAGAACGGCAGATTTCAGTGGTCATATTTCTATTAAATCAAAACACTCCAACTCATCATACAATTCTTCTCCGCTCAGCAACGAAGGTTTTCAGCTCAATAAAATAAAAGCTCTTCCCGACATTGCTACAACGCAGAGCTATGCAACAGTAAGCGGAATCTTGAGAACAAAAGACAATTTTGCAGGAATTATTTTTAAAGGAGTGGGAAAAGATTTTGACCGTGATCGTTTTGATAAATTTATATTAGAAGGAACTACTCCTAAGATTACAGAAAATGGCTATAACAACGAAATTGTAATCTCTCAAAAACTTGCCCACAATCTGAAGCTGAAACTAAAAGATAGCATTGTTGCTGTATTTTCTAAAGCCGACCAAAAGCCCATTTACCGAAAATTTGCAATTGTCGGGATATACAAAACAGACATTAAGTTAATAGATGACCTCTTTATTATTGGAGACATCAATCATGCAAGAAAAATTCTCGAAATAGAAAAAAATAAGGTAGGCGGAGTTGATATTTTTTTAAAAAATATTGATGATATGAATCAGGATTTTCCAGAAATTGAACATCTTTCCGGTTATAAAAATTATGCAGAAAAAGCCACTGACAAATATCCCGAAATCACAGATTGGGTCAATATTTTTGACACCAATATCGCACTTATTATTACGCTAATGCTTATTGTAGTGGTGATTAATATCATCATGGTTCTTCTTATTCTGATCATTGAACGTACCAATTCTATCGGAGTCTTGAAAACATTAGGTGCATCCAACGGACAAATCCGTGCAGTTTTCATCAATTATACTTTACTGATTATGATTCCCGGCTTGCTTATCGGAAATTTTATCGGATTGGGCTTTCTTATTCTTCAGAAAATTTTTGGTTTTATAAAATTAAATCCTGAAAATTACTATGTAAGTATTGTTCCGGTAGAGCTGAATGTTTTTCATATTCTAGCCATTTCATTGGGAATATTGATAATTTCCGGTATTTCGTTGGTTTTACCAAGCTATCTTATTAGTAAAATTTCTCCGGTAAAAGCAATTAAATACAATTAGATAAATGCTGTAAAATATATTTCACATTAAACAGAATGAGAAATCTTCCGTACGATTGGATTCCCTTCCGTTGGAATGATTACCATTATTTAGATTAAAAGATTTTCAGATTCGTTTTAAAATATTATTTTTACGAATCTAGAAAATTTTATATGAAAAGTAAACATCCTAAAGGTTTGCCTTATTTGTTTTTTACGGAAATGTGGGAACGATTCGGCTATTATCTCATTCTCGGAATTTTTGTACTCTATCTTATTGAACCACAAGGTTTAAACGGCGGACTCGGAATTCCGGATAAATCAGCAGATGATATTTTCGGAACTTATATTGCTCTCACTTATCTCACTCCTTTTATTGGCGGATTTCTGGCAGACAGAGTTTTAGGGTACATCAAATCCATTTATATCGGTGGAATTCTGATGGCTTTAGGTTATATCGGTTTAGGAATTTTCAAAGAACTTCCGCTTTTTTATACGTCTTTAGGTTTAATTATTGTTGGAAACGGTTTTTTCAAACCCACTATTTCTACACTTCTCGGAAATTTATATGCAGAAGAACCGTACAAAGCCAACAAAGATGCAGGCTATAATATTTTCTATATGGGAATCAATATTGGTGCTTTTATTTGTAATATTATTGCTGCGTTCATGCGTAATAAATTTGGTTGGGGCGAAGCTTTTATCACAGCCGGAGTTGGGATGTTGCTTGGTTTGGTGATTTTCACTATCGGAAGAAAGCATTACATTCATGCTGCACAAATGAAACCAAAAGAAGAAGGCGACACCAAACTTTCTGAAATTATGCTAAAAGTTTTTCTACCTGCCATTATCGCTGGTGCAGTTGGATGGTTCATTCCTGAAAATATTTTCGGAAGTGACAGTACAGATGCTTTTATTTTTGCCTGCATTCCTGTGATTTATTTTTACGCATCATTATATTTCAAATCCAATGAAAAAGAAAAACCTGCAATTGGAGCGTTATTATCCATTTTTGTGGTGAGTATGTTTTTCTGGGCTGTCTTCAAACAAAACGGAACAGCTTTGACAAGATGGGCCAATTATTATACAGACAGAAGTGTTCCGGGTTCTTTGGAAAAACCTTTGGAAAATATTTATATGGTGGATGGAAAAGATTATAAAGACAAAGAAGTTCCAGTGTATGATAATCAGTTTCAGGCTCAGAAAGATAAAGACAAAAAACCATTGAAAACCATAGGAAAAGATATTTATTTCAAAAATATTTCCCCAGAAAAAAAAGCAGCATTAGAAGCCAATCCTGAAAGTAAAATTTTCCTTTACAATACAGAATTATTCCAATCCATCAATCCGTTTTGGGTCATTGTTCTTACACCGATTGTAGTAGGATTTTGGGCAATGCTTCGCAAAAAAGGAAAAGAACCGCTTACTCCTACAAAGATTGTCATTGGTTTATTTATTTCCGCATTATCTTGTTTGGTAATGGTTTTAGCAGTAAATGCCGGAAGTAATGGAGCTGTAAAAGTTTCACCATTATGGTTGGTTGCAGGTTATGGAGTGATTACGATTGGAGAACTTTGTCTTTCACCAATGGGACTTTCTTTTGTTTCTAAAATTTCTCCGGTAAGAATTACAGCTTTGATGATGGGCGGATTTTTTCTTGCCAATTCTGTTGGAAACAAACTTTCCGGAATTCTCGCCAGTACATGGTACAATTATGAAAATAAAACCAATTATTTCCTCGTGAATTTTGGACTGCTGATTTTTGCAACTTTACTCGGACTTTCCATGTTGAAAAGATTAAACCGAATCATGAGAGAACAAGGACATTAAATTCAAAAAAATTGATTTCTATAAAAACTGTTGAAATATTTCAGCAGTTTTTTTCATTTTAATCCAATCTCAAACTTGTCTGAATCTCAAAAAAAACTATATTTGTGAATCTTAACAAAAATTAACAAAAAAATATATGGAAAATTTAGAGGCAATTGATAAAACTGATGAGTTTCTAGAAGGAAAAACTGGTTCCAAACATCCAAAAGGATTATGGGTTCTTTTTGGTACCGAAATGTGGGAGCGTTTCAACTTTTATGGGATGAGAGCATTATTACCATTATTCATGGTAAACTCTTTAAAGCTAATTGAAGCAGACAGTTCCATCATCTATGGCGGATTCTTGGCACTTTGCTACCTTACACCAATGTTAGGTGGATTTATTTCCGACAAATATTTAGGAAACCGTAACTGTATTCTCATTGGAGGAACATTAATGGGAATCGGTCAATTGATTCTGTTTTTCAGTGCAAGTGTTTTTAGTGGAAATATGGATTTAGCAAAAACCTTGCTTTGGCTTGCCTTATTCATTATCATTTTTGGAAATGGCTTCTTCAAACCGAATATATCTTCAATGGTGGGAAGTCTGTATCCGAAGCAAGAAAAAACAAAGCTGGATTCTGCTTTCACTATTTTCTATATGGGAATTAATTTGGGTGCATTTTTAGGTCAGTTTATTTGTCCTATTTTAGGAGATGTTGTAGATGCAAATGGAAACAGAGATATTTTTGCTTTCAAATGGGGATTTTTAGCTGCTTCCATAGCTATGTTTATTGGTACTATTACGTTTTTCGTTTTGAAAAACAAATATGTTGTAACGCCAGAAGGAAGAGCAATTGGTGGATTGCCAAAAAACAATACATCTGACGATTTTGAGGAAGGAGAAGCTCAGTCTGCAAAATTTGCGGGAAGCTCTGTTGCTTTTGCTGGAGTTCTTTTTGTAGCATTATTTTTTATTTTCCGTTATCTTCATGTAGGAGAATTCTGGTTTTCAAAATTTGAAATCGGAACCTTAGTGAAAGGAATTATTTATCCTATTATTTATGGAGCAGGGATTTCTCTTGCTACTTTAATCATGCTTGACAGTTCTATTACTTCTGTGGAACGAAGCCGGATTTTTGTTATTTATATTATTTCGTTCTTTATTATATTTTTCTGGGCAGCTTTTGAACAGGCGGGTTCTTCCTTGACATTTATTGCTGATAACCAGACTGACAGACATATTTTCGGTTGGAATATGCCTCCATCAATGGTTCAGATTTTCAATGGATTATTCATTGTAATTTTAGCTGTTCCGTTCAGTATTTTATGGGATAAATTGAGAAATATGGGAAAAGAACCTGTTTCTCCATTGAAGCAAGCTATTGGTTTAGGATTAATCGCTCTTTCTTATTTTATCATTGCCCATAATGTAAAAGATTTAGGAAACACAGGACTTTTAGCAGTTAAATGGTTGATTCTTTTATATCTAATCCAAACTTGTGGGGAACTTTGTCTTTCTCCAATCGGACTTTCTTTGGTAGGAAAACTTTCTCCAAAAAGATTTTCATCACTTTTATATGGAGTGTTCTTTATTTCAAATGCTGCTGGTTATGCATTGGCAGGAACTTTAGGAGCTTTAATTCCCGCTACTGGTGATAAATTTAAAAAAGCTGAAGAATTAGGAATCAATCTTCAAAATGTTTTGGATAAAAAAGTAACACTTACCGCAGAACAATCTAAACTTTTAACTGAAAGCCAGATTGCCATGGAATATCCTACATTTGCCGGATTTACAATCCATAATTTATTTGAATTCTTTATGGTATTTGTGGTATTATGTGGAATTGCAGGAATTATTCTAGCATTAATCTCTCCTATCCTTAAGAAAATGATGCATGGTGTAAAATAAAATATTTTTAAATAAAACGTTCTAACCTCTGATTAATCAGAGGTTTTTTTTATATTCGTAGGAATTTGTTTAAAATTTTTAAACTTTGAAAAAATTTTTACATCAAAAAATAATTTTATGGAATTAACCCTCGACCAAATACAGAATTTCAAAGGAAAATACCCAAAACAAATCTGGAATCTTTTTTTCTCCGAAATGTGGGAACGTTTTTGCTTCTATGGAATGCGCGGAATGCTCGTCGTATTTATGATTTCACAGCTTGGTTTTGGTGAAGAAAAAGCCAACCTTCAATATGGAGCAACACAGGCTTTTGTGTATGCTTTTACTTTTGTAGGAGGATTATTCGCAGATAAAATTTTAGGGTTTCGAAAATCACTTTTCTGGGGAGGCTTGCTGATGATTGCAGGAAGCATCATTCTTTCTATAAATCCTCACGATTATTTCTTTTTCGGACTTTCTTTTACCATTATCGGAACAGGTTTTTTCAAACCGAATATTTCCACAATGGTCGGAAAACTCTATAAATCAGGAGATACCAGAACAGATGCAGGTTTTACGCTTTTTTATGCGGGAATTAATTTGGGAGCTCTTTTAGGTGGGTATTTTTGTGTAGCCATTGGTCAAGGTGATATTCTCAAATCTTTGATTCCGGCTGATAAAACCTGGAATGTAGCATTTGGATTGGCTGCGATTGTAATGGTTATCAGTTTAATTAATTTTATATTTACGCAAAAAAAATTAGGACCGATTGGTCTTCATCCCGGACATCCGCTTTCTGACGAACCGGATAAAAAAATTGAAAAATGGATGGAAATTGCAGTTTATGCAGGTTCATTACTTATAATTCCATTAATTATGACCATGGTTTCCAAAACGGAATACACCGATTATTTTATGTACACAATTGGGCCACTTACGTTGATTTATCTTTTTTATGAAATGACCAAAGTAACACCTTCAGAAAGAAATAAACTGATTGCAGCTTTAGTATTCATTATTTTTTCCATTTTCTTTTGGGGAATTTATGAGCAAAGTGGTGGTTCATTAAGCATTTTTGCTGTAAAAAATCTGAATCGCGATTTACTGAATCTCAATCCGAATGGTGTGAACAATTCCGGTGGTGCGTTTTTTATTCTTCTTTTGGCTGTTCCGCTTGGTTTGCTTTGGATTTGGCTGGGAAAAAGAAAAATAGAACCGAACACTATTATTAAATTCGGGCTCGGATTTTTATTTTTAGGATTAGGATATTATGTCATTTTTGCGACACGCTATTTTGCCAACGAAGCAGGAGTTTCTTCTTTAAGTATTTTTACAATTGCTTTATTTGTGATTACTTTGGGCGAAATGTGCCTTTCTCCGATCGGACTTTCCATTATGACGAAACTTTCCACAAAAAATCTTCAAGGAATGATGATGGGAATGTGGTTTTTAGCATCTGCTTACGGACAATACGTAGCCGGAATCATCGGTGCAAATATGGCTACTACAAAAGAAGGTTCTTCCAATCTGGATGCTTTGATGACGTATACGGAAGGCTATAAACAACTCGGTTTGTATGCACTGATTTGTGGAGTGGTATTGATTTTGATATCCCCTTTGGTGAAAAAACTGATGCAAGAGGTTCATTAATGCATTTTTCAAATTCTTTTTTTATGAAAAAAATATCTATTTTACTTTTGATTTTTTCTGGATTTTTGGGGTTTGCCCAAGTAAAATGGATGTCTCTTTCCGAAGCATTAGCTGCGCAAAAAATTCAGCCTAAAAAAATTCTCATTGATTTTTATGCCGATTGGTGTGGTCCGTGCAAAATAATGGATATGCAAACATATACCAATCCGATAATTATTGAACAAATCAATGCTCATTATTATCCGGTAAAATTTGATGCGGAAGGTTCAGAAAATTTTGTAATTTTTGGAAGACAATTTTCAAATCCCGATTTTGAAACAGGTAAAAAGAAAAACTCTCTACATGAGTTTACCAAATACATGAATGTTTCTTCCATTCCAAGTATGGTTTTTCTGGATGAAAAGAGCAATCCCATTACTATTTTGAATGGACTTTTAACTGCAAAGGAAATAGAACCTTATCTTTCCATGATTTCGGGAAGCGATTATAAAAAAATCAAAACGAGACAGCAATGGGACGATTATCAGAGAAAATTCAAATCGAAAATTAAAGATTAATATAGAAAAGACTTTTAGAAATGAAAGTCTTTTTTAATTGTTTTCATTTTGTTTTATATCTATTTTTACGAAAAAATTTTATCCAATGAAATTTCGTTTTGCATTTATCGGTTTATTAATGATGTTACTTTTATCGGGTCAGAAAAAATATGTTCTTGTCGTTCATGGAGGAGCAGGAACTATTACTAAAGAAATGATGACTCCCGAAAAAGAAAAAGCCTATAAAGAAAAACTTACAGAAGCACTAAAAGCCGGATATTCTGAGCTACAAAAAGGAAAAACATCAGTAGAAGCTGTAGAAGCAGCAATTATAATTCTGGAAGATTCTCCTCTTTTTAATGCCGGAAAAGGTTCTGTTTTCACGTATGATGGCAAAAATGAGATGGATGCTTCCGTAATGGTAGGAAAAGATTTATCAGCAGGAGCAGTTGCCGGTGTTCACACCATCAAAAATCCGATAAAAGCGGCAATTGCTGTCATGCAAAAAAGCCAACATGTAATGCTTTCCGGTTCTGGTGCAGAGCAGTTTGCAAAAGAACAAGGTTTGGAAATTGTGGATCCAAGCTATTTTTTCACTCAAGATCGCTGGGAAAGTCTTCAAAAATTGAAACAAAAGGAAGCAGAAAAAAGCACTAAAAAAACTTCTTCTACCACAAAGCCGGATTATTTTGAAATCGACCATAAATTTGGAACTGTTGGCGCAGTTGCTATCGATAAAAACGGAATCATTACTGCCGGAACTTCTACAGGAGGAATGACTGGAAAAAAATGGAACAGAATTGGAGATTCGCCAGTAATCGGAGCCGGAACTTACGCCAATTCACAGGTAGGAATTTCCGGAACAGGTTGGGGCGAATATTTTATACGAAGCACAGCTGCAAGAACAGCTGCCGCAAAAATGGAATATCAAAATAAAGACATCCAAACGGCAACTCAGGAAACTATTGACATAATAGAGAAATTGGGTGGAAGTGGCGGATTGATCGCATTAGATAAAGACGGAAATATAGCAATGCCTTTCAATACAAACGGAATGTATCGCGGTGCAATCACAGAAGACGGAAAAATCGAAGTTGATATTTATAAATAAAAAATTCATGGAATTTGAAGTTTACACAATAGAAAACTGGCAACAGGTAGCGGATGCAATTATTCCACATTTGCGTCATACTGTTTTGCTTCTGAAAGGAAATCTCGGTGCCGGAAAAACGACTTTCACACAATTTCTTCTTAAAAATTTAGGAAGTAATGATGAAGTCTCCTCTCCTACTTATGCTATCGTAAATGAATATAACTCGCCAAAAGGAAAAATTTTCCATTTCGATCTTTACCGCATGAAAAGCATTGAGGAAGTATATGATATTGGTATTGAAGAATATCTTGACAATGCCTATCTCTGCATTATTGAATGGCCTGAAATTTATGAACAAGATCTGGAAGAATCCTTCCATGAAATGACGATTGAAAATAAAGGTGATTTTAGAAAAGTGAATTTCAAATAATTTATTTAGGAATTATAGAAGGTTATGTATCTTTGTGGTTCAATATTAATCTTTCATCGTAATGGGCAGTAATATTTTTACACCTTTTTCAGAAGCTGAATTATTACCAAAGGAAGAAAAACTGGAGGTAGTAAAAAAAGGGAAAAAATTCAGTATTGGTATTCCTAAAGAAACCTGTCTGAATGAACGCAGAACATGCATAACACCGGATGCAGTACAAGTCTTGGTAGATCACGGCCATGAAATTATTATTGAAAGCGGCACCGGAAAAGGATCTTTTTTCACGGATGTACAATATTCTGATGCAGGTGCAAAAATTGTATCTTCTCCACAAGAAGCTTTTGCTCAAGATCTTGTCTTAAAAGTAAATCCTCCCACCGAAGAAGAAATTGAATATCTGAAACCCAATACATATTTAGTCTCTGCATTACAAATTAATCTTAGAGATAAAGAATATTTTCTGAAGCTCGCCAACAAAAAAATAAATGCCATTGCTTTTGAATTTATTGTTGATGATTATAAACAATTAGCATTGGTACGTTTAATCGGAGAAATAGCAGGAACAATTTCCATTCTCTATGCATCGGAACTTCTGGCTCTTTCCAATGGACTGATGTTAGGCGGAATTACAGGAGTTCGGCCAACAGAAGTAGTCATTATTGGAGCAGGAATAGTTGGAGAATTTGCAACGAAATCAGCCATCGGACTTGGAGCAAGCGTTAAAGTTTTTGATAATTCTCTTTCTAAATTAAGAAGATTACATACATTGGTTGATAGCAGAGTTCCTACCTCTATCATCGATCCGAAAGAATTGGCAAAAAGTCTGAGAAGAGCTGATGTAGTAATTGCCGCACTTCCACGTTTGAATATGTCTCCAATCGTAACAGAAGACATGGTTTTGAAAATGAAAAAAGGAAGCGTAATTATTGACGTAACCATTGATAACGGAAAAGCCATCGAAACTTCTGAACTTACTACACAGGAAAATCCATACATTATAAAACACGATGTTATCCATGCCGGTTTGCCGAATCTTACCTCCAAAATGCCAAGAACCACAACAAAGGCTATCTCGAATTTTTTCCTGAGTTATCTCCTAAATTATGACGAAGAAGGTGGTTTTGAAAATATGCTGGTAAAGAAAAACGAAATGAAAGACTCTTTGTACATGTACAAAGGAAGGCATACAAAAAAAATGATCTGTGATCGCTTTGATCTTACTTATCATGATATTAATCTTTTAATTTTCTAAATGCGAAAACTAAAATTCTACCTTATCGGTTTAGTTCCGGGACTTTTAATCGTTTTCTTTATACTTAATAAAAAAGGAGCAAGTTGTAGTGGATATCTTCCCAATAGTAGAGTAATTGCCGAAACTTTGAGTAAAGATTTTCAGTATAGTCCGGAATTTAAAACTCAAATGGATGCCATGAAAATTGATGAAAAATTTCTGAAAGACAGCATCATCACCAATGGAGAAGTCAATTTTGAAAAAAGCCACGCTCAAAAAAAACCATGTCCGGATTATGTACTGAACTATCCTAAAAAAAAACCGAAATTTGAAATAACTTTTGAAAAATGTAAAGACCAGGTTACGTTTTTGAATATAAAAAATCAATAATTTTGATGGAAGCTAAACTTCCAATGTCCAAATAATAAATTTTATGGGAAAATACAGGAATATTATTTTTTATATCAGTACAATAATTGTATTTTCAGCATTGATGTATTGGTTTTTCATTCAAGGAAAAACTTTGGAAATAGGGGAAAATATTTCTCGAAATGAAACTACGGGAACTATGTGGAAAAATTTCACAGAATCCTTTATAACCAATCTGCACCATCCTTTAGCATTATTACTAGCTCAGATTGTTACCATTATTTTTGTCGCAAGACTTTTCGGATGGATATGCATGAAGATGAAGCAGCCTTCGGTAATTGGCGAAATGATTGCAGGAATTGTGCTGGGTCCATCACTTTTAGGACTTTTCTTTCCGGAATTTTCAGCATTTCTTTTCCCAAAAGAATCTTTACCGAATCTTCAATTTTTAAGCCAGATCGGGCTTATTTTATTTATGTACATTGTGGGAATGGAGCTTGATCTAAGTGTTCTCAGAAAAAAAGCTCATGATGCAGTCGTAATCAGCCATGCAAGCATCATTATTCCATTTGCTTTAGGAATTGGACTTTCTTATTATACTTACAAAGAATTTGCTCCTAATGGAGTTCAGTTTAGTTCCTTCGCATTATTTATTGCAATTGCTATGAGTATTACTGCATTTCCGGTATTGGCAAGAATTGTTCAGGAAAGAAATTTACAAAAAACAAAACTTGGAACCATAGTTATCACTTGTGCTGCAGCCGACGATATTACAGCATGGTGTATTTTAGCAGCGGTAATAGCTATTGTAAAAGCAGGTTCTTTTGCCAGTTCTATCTATGTTATTTTGATGGCTATTGCTTACGTTTTTCTAATGATAAAAATTGTAAGACCATTCCTAAAAAGAATCGGAGATTTGCAGGCAGGAAAAGGAATGATCAGTAAGGCTGTCGTTGCCATCTTTTTTTTAACACTTATCATTTCTGCTTATGCTACGGAAGTAATTGGCATTCATGCTTTATTCGGTGCATTTATGGCAGGAGCAATAATGCCGGAAAATGTAAAGTTCAGAAATCTATTTATTGAAAAAGTAGAAGATGTTGCCTTAGTTTTGCTACTTCCTCTATTTTTTGTTTTTACAGGTCTGCGAACACAAATAGGATTACTGAATGAGGGACATCTATGGCTTACAGCCGGATTCATTATTTTAGTTGCTATTACAGGAAAATTTATAGGAAGTGCACTGACAGCAAAATTTCTACGAATGAGCTGGAAAGACAGTCTCACCATTGGTGCATTGATGAATACACGAGGATTGATGGAACTCATTGTATTGAACATCGGATATGATCTCGGAGTTTTGAGCCCGGAAATTTTTGCAATGATGGTAATAATGGCTTTGTTCACAACATTTATGACGGGGCCTGCTTTAGATTTTATCAATTTTGCTTTTAAAGGAAAAAAATCCGAATCTTTGGATACTATTGACGAAAACGATACCAAATATAAAGTTCTGATTTCTTTTGACAAGCCGGATTCCGGATGCTCATTGCTAAAACTTGCGGATAATCTTACTCATAAAATGAATGGTAATAAAAGCATTACCACCATGAATATAGCTCCGGTGGAAGAACTCCATGCTTTTGATGCAGAAGAATATGAAAGAGCCCAGTTTGAAGACGTAATTGATACTTCACATAAGCTAAAACTTAAAATAACGACCTTCTTCAAAGCTTCTACAGATATTGAAAATGATTTGGTGAACATCACTAATAAAGGTAATTATGACCTTCTTCTTATCATGTTAGGAAGATCAATATACGAAGGAACGTTACTCGGAAGATTACTCGGATTTACTACTAAAATCATTAATCCCGAAAAACTTTTGAACACCGTAAAAGGGAAAAATTATATTTTTAATTCGTCTCCTTTTGATGATCTTACATTGAAAATTTTGGACAAAACACATATACCGGTTGGTATTATGATGGACAAAAATTTTGAAAGTGCAGACCGTGTTTTTATCCCAGTTTTAGATCTTGGAGATTTTTTCCTTTTAGAATTTGCCAAAAGACTTATCAATAATAATAACTCCCAAATCATTATTATGGATGTAGCCGGCCAAATCAGAAAAAACTCCGAAATCCGTGAATTAATTGGAAATATCGAACAGATTGCTCCGAAAAACATTACTTTTTACAGCGAAAAAACTATTGAAAAAGATTTTCTGGAATCACAAGATCTAATGCTGATAAGTAGTAGAAGCTGGAAAAACCTTATTGATTCTAAAAATTTATGGCTTTCTGACATTCCTTCAACGTTAATTATCTCCAATCCATAGAGTTTTTTTAAAATTAATTTTTATATTCGCATAGTGAAAAAAGTAGCAAAAACATATTATTATAGAATTTTCAAATCTTAGTAAGGATTAGGATTCTGTATTTTATATAACAATGAACCTCGTCCTTTTGACGGGGTTTTTTAATGAAATTTTTGAATATGAAGATCAGTATTATTGGAGTTGGATTAATCGGGGGTTCTATAGCGTTAAAACTCCGTGAAAAAGGATTTACAAATTTTGTATATGGAATTGATAAAAACGAAAACCACCTTTCCGAAGCTCTGGAATTAAATGTTATTAATGAAATTGCGGAATTTGAGAATGGAATAAAAAATTCTGACCTCATCATTATTGCCATTCCTGTAGATGCTGCAAGAAAAATTTTGCCTTCGGTTTTAGATTTAACTAATGAAAATCAAACTGTTATGGATGTTGGCTCTACAAAATCAGGAATGACTGAAGTTGTAAAAAATCATCCTAAAAGAAACAGATATGTAGCATTCCATCCAATGTGGGGAACGGAAAATTCCGGGCCAAAATCTGCACAAAGCGACAGTTTTACAGGAAGAGCAGCCGTAATTTGTAATCAGGAAGAATCTGCTGCTGATGCTCTGGAAATTGTAAAAAAAGTAGTTGAAACCTTAGAAATGCATCCCATTTATATGAATGCGGAAGACCATGATATTCATACTGCTTATATTTCACACATTTCTCATATTACATCTTATGCTTTAGCCAATACTGTTTTGGAAAAAGAACGTGAAGAAGATACCATTTTCCAGTTGGCAAGTTCCGGATTTTCGAGTACGGTACGTCTTGCGAAATCTCATCCCGAAATGTGGGTTCCTATCTTCAAACAAAATAAAGAAAATGTTTTGGATGTTCTGAATGAGCATATCTCCCAACTTCGAAAATTTAAATCCGCTCTTGAAAAAGAAAATTATGAACTATTGGAAGAGCTAATCGTAAATGCCAATAAAATAAGGGGAATTTTGGATAAATAATATATGGAAAATGAAATTTTCATTACTAAAAAGCCTCATTCAGAAATATTAAAAAAATATATTTCTTATTATTATTTTCATTCAATAGAAACTGCCGGACAATTAAAAAAAATTATTTATTACCCTAATGTTATCAATGCTTTAACTATTTACAAAAATTCTGAATTAAAATTTGAAGAGGGTCTTTCTTTTGCATTTCCTACAGAAAATAAATTTAATTTTTACTATGGTGGAATTTTAAAAAATTACAGAATTGCCAAAATGCAGTCACCTTTCTATAAAATAGGTATTGCTTTTACAGCTCTAGGAATTCACCAATTTATAGACCAACCTCTTTATGAACTTATTAATAAAGAAGAAAATTTAGAATTCAATTATTTTAGAGAATCTATCGAAACAATTCTTGATAAAGTTTTTACAAATGAAGACTATGATGAAAAGGTAGAGCTTTTGGAAAAATATTTTCTTTCCTTGCTTAATGATTTTCAAGATATCATTTTAGAAAATTCTGTTAAATTGATTCTTGAAGATTCTCAAAAGCATAAAGTTTCTTATATAGCAGAAAAAGCAGGTGTTTCTTCAAAAACGTTAAACAGAAAATTTAAAAAATATTTAAATTGTTCGGTAAAGGATTATATTGAAATTGCACAATTTAGAAAATCTTTTAATCATTTCTTCAATCAGGAATTTTCAAAAAAATTATCGGATTTGGCTTATGAATTTGATTATTATGATCAATCTGAATTTATTAAGCATTTTAGAAAAATTACAGGCGTCAATCCTAAAAAATTGTTCAAAAATGTAGAACATTATGGAAATGAAGAACTTTTCTGGAATACAAAAATTTAAAATTGTCCATTTTTACCAATTTTAAAAATTAAATAGATGTTATTTTTGTATTATTAAAGAAAAAAAATGAAAAAAACATTCCTATTTCTATTTTGCCTATTTGCAATTATAGCTTATGGACAGAAAAATTTCCAATTAAAAAAAACTATAGACAGTTTATATGAAATTGATCAGCAAGTACAATGGAAAGTAGCTGATGCACAAAAAAATAATGTATCTATTGATAGTATTCAAAAATTGGACAGGATAAAAAAGCAAACATTTGAAAAAAATATCTCATTAGTTAAAAAGATTTATTCAACGTATAATTATCCAACAATAGAGATGGTTGGAAAACAAAGTTCTGAGAATTATTTTATTCTTATTCAGCATGCAGATAGTGATCCAAAATTTCAGGCTTCCATGTTACCAATTTTAGAAAAATATTCAAAAAAAGGTAAGATTTCTAAAAGAGATTACGCTTACTTATATGACAGAGTACAGCTTAATACAGGGAAAAAACAGCTTTACGGAACGCAGCTTTCATTTGATGGAAATGGAAATTTATTTGATAGCAATAATAAAATAATACTACCTAAAAATTTGACTGATCCAAAAAACGTGGACAAAAGAAGAAAGAAAATGGAGCTTCAACCTATTGAAAAATATTATGAAGAATCATTACAAATATTAGGAAGACCTAGAAAAAAATAAAGGGGATAGTTTTATTTTTCAGCTTTATATCTGTTTTTAAAAACTTTCATTGATATATCCGAAACACTTATCAACAATTCCCTATCTTTACACCCACGAGAAAATCGGCTTGTTGATTTTCAAAATTTTGAAAATAGGAAAGTCCGGACATCAAAGAGCAGCAAAGCGGATAACATCCGTCGTTCGTGAGAGCAGGACAAGTGCAACAGAAAGCAAGTACAGTTCGGCTGTAGTGAAATCAGGTAAACTCTTTGTGGTGCAATGATAAGTATATCGGTGCTTTTCAGCAATGAAAATAGGGGCTGCTCGTCCTGAAAACCGAGGGGTAATCAGCTAAAGTTTTACAGCAATGTAAAACGTAGATAAATAACAGGCATTCGCTTTTGCGAAAACAGAATCCGGCTTACAGATTTTCTCGTGGTTTTTATGGAAAACGAAATCCGTTGAAATACATTTCCTGAAAATTGTAATTCACTTCTTCTTTGGATTTTATATACAAAACGGCCAAAATAGTTTTATTTCCCCAACATTTTATGGTGTAATCTTCTCCTTCTGCATTTTCACCATATTCTAACAAACCTTTTACATCAGGATATTTTTCCAAGGTATGCCCTTTTCCAATATCTGTAGTTTTGGTCAATCCCAAAAAATTCTCATTAAGATAAAGTAGATAATTTTCCAAAACAATTTCAGTATTTTCTATGGGTTCGGCAAGTTTTACAACTACAGCTCCATAAGTCACATTATTGAAATTTACTTCAGCAGTATACACATTACTTTTATCTTCTGATAGTGTTTTTTCCCATTTCGGTTCATCCGGAATATATAAAAATGCCCCCGAATCCGAAACCGGATATTTTACAAATCTTGGAACTTGGGCATTAGCAAAAGAGCATAACGATATGATAATAAATAAGTTTAATGCTAAAAACTTTTTCATTACTGATTTTTTATAGAGTTTTTTTCAAGTCTCAAATTACAAAATTTATATGTTTTGTAAAGATTAATCATTTCAAATTAATAATACGAAAATAAGACTTTTTTAAATCTTAAAGATACTAAAATAAGATTTTTATATTTTCTCAATCCATCATCTTTGCTTCAAAGAAACCCAAATGAATACGGAACTCATTATAAAACAGAAAATACCACTCACCGATATATTTTGTCCACTTTTCATTTATTTAATATTTATAGCTCCTCTTGCAGAATTATCGGCTGCATCTTTGATATTTTTTGCACTTTGGGCATTACTTACCATCATTAGTCTATGTATATTTTGTTATCTTTTATACTACATATTCATTCAGGTTTATGAATGGAAAGGCTATTTTTTCAAAAAACGAATTGCCTTAGAAATTAATTCAATCGGAATAAGCGGTATTGACGAAAACGAAAATAGATTAGATGGTAAATCTCTTTTTCACACTTTTTACCCCAAAAGAAAAAAACGGGAATTTTTAATATGGAGCGAAATATCAAAAATAGAAATTATAGATAAAAAGAAAATTTCGGTAGAAGCTTTTGAAGATCCGAATCGTGATTTTGAAGTGGAATTTGGCTCTAAAAAATTCAGTGAAGTTCTTTTTTTTCTTAAAAAATACTCCAATAAAGAAATATCTATTTATGAATCACCTCCATCTTGCGGATGTTAAAAAACAATAAAAAAATGAAAACAAAAATTACTTTACAATCACTTCCCGAAGAAAAACCCGGATATTTTGCCATTATTTTTTATGTAGTCTTTATATATGCATTACTTTGGGGAATTAGAGAATTCATAAATTATTTATTTAAAGATATATATATAGATGGCTTTTTTGGGAAAATCCTCTATGAAGCTATAAGGATAGGATATATGTTTTTATACTATAAAATTGTAAAACGTTTTCTGTATCTCGTCAACAAGCAAAGAAAACCTATAGAAATTTTCCCAATTTTAAGCATCTCAGAAGAAGGCATCCATTATCATACTGAAAACAAAAAGACAAGCTGGAACAGCATTTCGGAAATTCAAATTATTGATTCCGTACTTTCTGTCGCTGTAGATTCTAATCCAAAAAACGAATTCAAATTACACTTAAATACCACCGATCTCAAAAAACAGACATCACGAGAAGATTTTGAAAAATTGCTGAAACAGTATTACAAGAAAAATATTTATACCTATGATACACCTCCATCTTGTGGATGCGGTTGTTAATCAAAATTTTGTAAAAAAACAATGAAAACAGGAATTACTCTATATAAAAAATCAAATTATGGAAATACAGGTTGTTTCACATTTATCTTTTTTATTGTATTAATTCCAATTCTATTTAGTCGTGGTGTTCCTTCGATTGTATACATTTTATTGGCGATTCTGTTTACATTAATGCTTATTAGTGCCTTTATAGAACAAATTCAGTCTCAGAAAAAATTACTGGCTATTTCGGAAAAAGGCATACTTAATCACATCAAAAAACAACAATTAATTTGGGATGAAATTTCCGAAATTCAGATTGTTGATTCTGTTCTTTCGGTAACTGTGGATTCACATCACGAAAAAGATTTTCAGTTAAGATTATGCGAAATCAATATTAAGGAACAGAAAATGAGTACAGATGATTTAAAAAAAATAATGGATAAATACTATAAAAAAAATATCTATACTTATCAATCTCCCCCATCTTGTGGATGTGGATGTTGATCTTAATACCTTCTTTTAATTATGAAAAATAAAAAGTCCAAACAAAAAAAGAAGAGAGAAAATGAAGATTGCATCAATGTTAAATTAAAAATCATTTTCCTCAATTCCAATGAAAAAGAAAATGAAGCTTATGAGAAAAAAATGAATGCTTTTTATCTGAAAAATGCAGATATAATGATTGATTAAAAATTAAAATTCCATATACTATGAAACCAGAATTTACCTCCATTTTATTAGATAGTACACAACTAGAATATCAAAAAAATCCTTTATGGGACAGAATTTCAGCCTATCAGATAGATCAGGCAGAAGTAATCATTCCGTTTTCCAGAAAATTAGGACAAATGGAAGGCTGGACAAGAAGGTTCTGTCTAGTTGCGATTGAAGAATATAAAAAATTTGTTTATTTATGCTGTGTTTCCAAAAATGGGGCATCTCCTTCCATAGTGGTAGATAAAGTGTGGCATTTGCATTTACTTTATACAACCGAATATTGGAAAGAATTTTGCCCAAAAATTTTGGAAAGAGAATTACACCATTTCCCCAATGTTGGCGGAATTAATGATTATAATAAACACCAAGATTGGTATTTGGAAACATTAAAGTTGTACATCAACATATTCAAGCAAAATCCACCTGAAGTTTTCTGGCGGATTCCTAAAGAAATTATTCCATTTTTATTACCTGAAGATAACAAAAAAACAACCGGACAATTCACATGGAGAAAAACCGTTGAAAATTGGTACTCAAAAATTTTAAATTTAAAATATTGAAAATCATTCGTTTTCTAATTGTTTTTTAGCTTCCTGCAAACTTTGCTTATCTTTTTCGGAAAGTTCAGGATACTTTAAATTCATTTTTTCCAAAGTATCAATTATAATCTGAATTGCGGCAACTCTTGCAAACCATTTATCATCTGCAGGAAGCACATACCAAGGAGCATAATCTTTTGACGTTTCACGGATTGCTTTTTCATACGCTTTCATATATTCATCAAATAATGCTCTTTCCGGTAGATCTCCTAAAGAAAATTTCCAGTTTTTTTCCTGCTCATCTATTCTGTCCAAAAACCGTTTCTTTTGCTCATCTTTGGAAACATTCAGAAAAATCTTAATAACAGTAGTTCCGTTTTGGGAAAGGTGCTTTTCAAAATTTCGAATACTTTCATAGCGGTTTTCCCAAAATTTTTCATTAAAATCCTTTGTATTATTCCATACTTTTTCGCTCAGATTATATTCAGGATGTACCTTGCATACCAAAACGCTTTCGTAATGGCTTCTGTTGAAAATTCCGATCTTTCCTTTCTCGGGAAGTGCAATATAATGTCTCCAAAGAAAATCGTGAGAATATTCTTTGGAACTTGGCGCTTTGAAAGACGTTACTTCACAACCTTGCGGATTTACTCCACCAAAAACATGTTCTATCAGAGAATCTTTTCCTGCTGCATCCATTGCCTGAAGAATGATAAGCAAAGATTTACTTCCATCGGCATAGAGTTTTTCTTGTAATTCCCGAAGTTTATCTTTTTCTTTGATAAGCATTTCCTCGCCTTCTTCCTTGGTAAGTCGTCCTTTATAGGAGTGTTCCGATTTTTTTATAGAAAAGGTTTCGTCTACAAGAAAATCATCACTAAAGTTGGTATCCATTCAAAAAATATTTTAGTGAATATAAATAAAAAAACCGTTTCAATATTATTTGAAACGGATTATTTTAAAAAAAATAGTTTTAATTATGCAGCTTTCGCTTTTTTAGTTTTCTTTACTGCTTTTTTTTCAGCTACTTGTTTTTTAGCAGCAGGTGCAGCTTTTGTAGAACTTGCATCTGCAGACTTCACTTCAGCAGATTTTGTTTCAAGACTAGAATTATCTTCTACAGTTCCTTTGATATAGATTACAGATCTACTATTTTGAGGATCATTAGAATATACTTCAATTAATTTCTGGAAAGATCCATTAATTTTAGTATTGTATCCTACTTTTATTTGTGCAGATTTTCCCGGCATAATAGGATCTTGGCTCCACTCAGGAGTAGTACATCCACAAGAAGGCTGAACTTTAGAAATAATTAAAGGCTTATCTCCAGTGTTGGTTACAGTAAACACTCTATGTCCTTCTGCTCCATTTTTTACAGTTCCGTAGTCCCAAGTTGTTTTATCAAATGTGATAGTTTGTGCAGAAGCAAATGCTGCCATTCCCATTAATGCTATTCCAGCGAATAATTTTTTCATTTTATTTAAATTTTTGTTTTTAAAAAATAATTAATAAGCAAAGGTAAAATATTTTTAATTAATACTTAAAATTTTTTTTGTTTGAACTATTTTTGCAAATTGTAAGCCAAAGATAGAGTTTTATGCAGATTTCAGAAAAATATAATCCAAAAGAGACCGAACAAAAATGGTACAATTACTGGTTGGAAAACAAATACTTCCATTCAGAACCGAATGATAAACCGCCTTATACAGTAGTAATACCTCCGCCAAACGTTACGGGGATTTTACACATGGGACATATGCTGAACAATACCATTCAGGATGTTTTGGTGCGTCGTGCAAGAATGCAGGGCTATAATGCTTGTTGGATTCCGGGAACAGATCATGCTTCTATTGCTACAGAAGCGAAGGTTGTTGCTAAACTGAAATCTGAAGGAATTAATAAATCGGATATTACCAGAGAAGAATTTTTAAAACATGCTTGGGAATGGACTCACAAATATGGAGGAACAATCCTTGAACAGTTGAAAAAATTAGGCTGTTCCTGCGATTGGGACAGAACCCGCTTTACGATGGAACCCAAACTTTCTCAGCAGGTGATCAAATCTTTTGTTGATTTATATAATAAAGGATTAATTTATCGTGGGTACAGAATGGTAAACTGGGATCCTGAAGCAAAAACCAATATTTCTGACGAGGAAGTAATCTTCAAAGAACAAAACGGAAAATTATATTTCTTAAAATACAAGATTGAAGGTTCGGAAGAATTTCTTTCGGTGGCTACAACGCGTCCCGAAACTATTTTCGGAGATACCGCGGTTTGTATCAATCCGAATGATGAGAGATATGCTCATTTGAAAGGGAAAAACGTAATTGTACCGATTGTAAACAGAGTAGTTCCTATCATCGAAGATGAATATGTAGATATTGAATTCGGAACGGGAGCTTTAAAAATTACTCCTGCTCATGATGTTAATGACTACGAGATCGGACAAAAACACAATCTTCAGATGATTGATGCTTTGGATGATGACGGAAATTTGAACGATTATGGTTTACATTACGCCGGAAAAAACAGATTTGAGGTAAGAAAGCAAATTGCAAAAGAACTGGAAGAAAAAGATCTTTTGCTGAAAGCAGAAGATTACATGAATAAAGTAGGAACTTCCGAAAGAACAGGTGCAGTAATTGAACCTAAAATTTCTGTTCAGTGGTTTTTGAAAATGTCTGAAATTGCAAAGCCTGCATTGGATGTTGTAATGGATGATGAAATTAAATTTTATCCTGAAAAGTTTAAAAATACTTACAAACACTGGATGGAAAACATCCGCGACTGGAATATTTCCCGCCAGCTTTGGTGGGGACAACAAATTCCTGCATATTATTTTGGTGACGGAGAAAATGATTTCGTAGTTGCAGAAAATATAGAAGAAGCATTAGAACTTGCAAAGCAAAAAACCGACAACGATCAACTGACAACGGAGAACTTAAAACAAGACGAAGATGCCCTTGATACATGGTTCTCATCTTGGTTGTGGCCAATGTCTGTTTTTGACGGATTGCTTGATCCTGAAAATAAAGATATCAATTATTATTACCCAACTTCAGATTTGGTAACTGGTCCGGATATTATTTTCTTCTGGGTAGCAAGAATGATCATGGCAGGATTAGAATACAGAAAAGAAGTTCCGTTCAAAAATGTATATTTTACAGGAATTGTAAGAGACAAACAGAGAAGAAAGATGTCTAAGCAATTAGGCAATTCTCCCGATCCGTTAGAATTAATAGAAAAATATGGAGCAGATGGAGTTCGTGTAGGAATTTTATTGAGTTCTGCAGCAGGAAACGATTTACTTTTTGATGAAGATTTGATGTTGCAGGGAAGAAATTTTATGACAAAAATTTGGAGTGCCTTCCGTTTAATCAACATGTGGAATCATGAGGATAAGCCTGCAAATACAACTGAAACAGAAACTATTGAATGGTTCGAAAATAAATTAAATAAAACAATCACCGAGATCAACGATCAGTTTGAGAAATTCAGAATTTCTGATGCTCTTCATTTGATTCAAAAATTAATTTGGGACGATTTCTGTGGTTGGTATCTGGAAGCAATAAAACCAAATTATGGTGAAGGAATTTCTAAAGAAGTTTATCATAAAACGGTTGAATTTTTTGAAGAACTAATGAAATTGCTTCATCCGTTTATGCCATTCTTGACGGAAGAATTATGGCAGTCCATTTCAGAAAGAAGTATTGAAGATGCATTAATTATCGCTCAACAGAAAAAGGCGGAATCTTTTGATGAAACTGTTGTTAAAAACTTTGAAACGGCATCAGAAATTATTTCCGGAGTTAGAAACTACCGTCAGACAAAAGGAATTTCTCCAAGAGAAGCTGTCGAAATTTATACAAACGCTTCAGAATTTGCGAATGAATCGGTTATTAAAAAATTAGCGAATGTTTCAGAAATTCACTTTGGAACAAAAACAGATAAGCCGAGCTTTACATTTTTAGTTGGAGCAACGGAAGTTTCCATTCCTTTAAGTGAAAATCTGGATTTAGGAGAAGAAAAAAAGAAGACAGAAGAAGAATTAGCGTATTTGAAAGGTTTCTTAATTTCCGTTGATAAAAAATTGTCCAACGAAAAGTTTGTTGCCAACGCAAAACCTGAAGTTGTAGAAGTGGAACGTAAGAAACAAAAAGACGCTCAAAATAAAATTGCAATTTTGGAAGAGAAGCTGAAAAGTTTGTAAAATTTTAAATAAGGCTTCGACTCCGCTCAGCCTGACAACGCAAAATAAAACTAGCATTTAATATTAAAGTTACTTTTTTAAGTGTTTTAGTTTCTTTCAGCATTTTGTTACATTATTATTACAAGTGTCAGGCTGAGCGGAGTCGAAGCCTAATAATTAGAATAAAATGTTTTAAATTCCTAAAGAAAATAATAGTAAATTCATCCTGAAATCGAAGCCTTGCTTATTATGAAGCAATATTTTGTTTACATATTAAAATGCTCAGATAATTCATATTATACAGGAATTACTAGTGATTTAGAGGGAAGACTTGTAAAGCATCAATCGGGTTATTATCCTGAAAGCTACACCCATAACAGAAGACCGATTGAATTGGTTTTTTATACTGAATTTATCGATGTTGAACAAGCTATTGTATTTGAAAAGCAAGTAAAAGGCTGGAGCAGAAAGAAAAAGGAAGCCATCATCAATAACAATTGGGATAAGTTAAAGGAATTATCTATTTGTAAAAATGAAAGTCATTCAAAAAATTTTAAAAAAGATAAAGCAAAAAGAGGCTTCGACTAAGTTTATATTGAGCGAAGTCGAAATACTCAGCCTGACAATGACTAACTCAGCCTGACAGTAATAATGAATTGTAGAGCCAAATGAAACATATAGAAAACATAAAAAAACTATTCTCAAAAAATTTCGTAGAAAGTCCATTATTGGAGAGTTTTGAAGTTGGAAAAATATATCTTTCCAGCGGAAAACTTGTTGCCTGTGATCCCCTGATTACAAACGATATGAAACCCTTCTCAACAGATTTTCCAAAAGGAGATTTTTCGGTTTTACTGCACAAAGAAAGAGAAAGTAATTGTGTAGCGTATGCAGAAATTGTTTTTAACCAGTCAGAAATTACAGACTGGAAACTGGCAACTACAAAAGGACAAAATAGTAACGACTTAAAAGAAGGGGAAGTTTTCGGATATCCTGTAGAAAGCGGAATGGGATGTTTTATGGATTTGGAAGCTCAGAATAGCCTCAATGAATTAGAGCAAAAACTTTTCCGAAGAAAAGGAGCAGATTTTATGGGAATCTATGAAGAATTTTTTCATGAACACTTCTTCGATGAAAATGGAGCTATCGATCAGTTTGCCTTCTTAAAACCTGATGAAGAAAAACCTGAAAATCTATTCGCTTTTGAAACAGGTTATGGTGAAGGTTTTTATGCAAGTTATATTGGATTTAGCAATGAAAAAATTCCTGTAAAAATTGTAACAGAATTTATAGAAATTAGCATATCTTAACTTTTTTTCTACGATTTTTTAATTACATTTGTTACAAATTGATGATAAATGATATTCAACTCTGAACCACCAAAAATTCTGGTAATCGGAAGTTCTTCTGTAGATCTGGTACTTAATACAAGCCATATTCCACAGCCAAACGAAACTCTAATTGCTGAAAAAATTGAAAATTTTTTCGGAGGAAAGGGTGCTAACCAAGCCGTAGGTACAGCCAGACTTGGAGCAAGTGTGCACTTTATCAGTTGCGTTGGTATGGATCCTCTTGGTCAGCAAGTAATGAGAAATTTGGTAGAAGAAGGTGTAAACGTGGGATTCATGGTAGAATCCGAAATTGCTTCTACGGGAACAGCTTATGCAACAACAGCTGACGGAAAAAATAGTATTGTGGTAGTTCCTGCTGCCAATTATCATCTACAACCCACTCATATAGATGATGCAGAAAAACTTTTTGCAACTACAGATTTAATTTTATTGCAACTGGAAATCCCTATCAAAACAGTACATCATGCCGTGAAATTGGCAAAAAAATACAATACAAAAATAGGGATCTATGCGTCTCCTGCACAACCGCTTCCTTCCGAAATTATTGAATATGCTTCTTTTATTATTGCAAAAAGCAGTGAACTTTCAATTATCTTCAATGGAGAATCCAGAGAAGATATTCTGAAAAAATATCCTAATAAACTCTTTGTACGAGACGATACCAATTCTACTACTTACTTCAATGGATCAGAAATGAAATATTTTCGAAATGATCATGACGATGTCTCTTACAAAATAGGAATGGGTGATGCATTTACATCCGGATTTGCAGTAGCACTTTGTCATAAAAATACTATTGAAAAATGTGTAAAATTCGGAAATGATGTTTCTCTAAAAGTAGCTAAAAACAGAGGTTCACAAAGCGGACTTCCCTATCTGAAAGATTTTTTACCTGTAAAAGTGTAAGCTGTTTCCACGAGACGCTGAATATTTATACATACAAAAGGGTATTGCTAAGTTGATTAACAATACCCTTTTTATTTTTAGATATGGTTGTCTATTTTTTGAGAAATTGTTCAAATAGTATTTTTTTGTCTTTCGTCAGAAGTTTTAAATAGTACATACCTGTAGGAAGTTTCTTTACATCAATTTGTTTGGAAGAAATATCTTTCTGAAGAATCATATTTCCGGCAGAATCATAAATGGCATATTTAAGCAATTCACCATCCAAATCCAAATAAAGAATCTGATCAACAGGATTTGGATAAATAGAGTTTTTTTTCTTCGATGGATTTTGATCCGTTACACTTAATGTTTGCGTCTCCCAATTGTACCAAATGTCAGAAGTGATATTTGTAATATCTTGTGTCTGATTGGTTCCTACTCCACTGTTACCATTATTAAAAATTACATTAAGTTTCGTAACTCCCGGAAAAGTATATTTATACCAACCGTTTCCTTCATCGATCATCAAAACTCCAGGCCATGAAGTAGATGGAATAGTACCGCCGATCACATTCCAATAATACACTTTTGGTGTAATTCCTGACCAACCAGAAGCAGTTGGATTTGGTTTGAAATGTACAGTAATACCGGATGTAATAAAATTGTAATTTTCTGTTTGAATGGATGAAGTATTTCCTGCATTATCTTTTGAAAAAGCTTTCAAAATAGTGTTCGTACTAATGTTTAGTGTTCCACTACCCATAAAAGAAGCCGAATTGGTAGTAGGATCAGAACCGTCTAATGTATAATAAATTTGGGCATTAGAATCTACCGAAGAAGTTGCCTGTAATGAAACATTTAGAGTAGTTCCCGTTGCAAAATTTCCTCCAGCCGGCGAAACGGTAAGACAAGGATTAGCAATAACAGGAGGTGTAGAAAGCCAACCATTCCCCCATTCATAATAACTTGTTGAATTTGCAGTTAAATCAGCAGTTTGGTTAGTACCAACTCCGCTATTTCCGTTATTAAAAATAAGATTAACCGAAGAAACACCCGCAAATGTATAAGAATACCATCCGTTACAATTTTTCGTCATTGCAACTCCCGGCCAAGAAGTATTAGCCAATACTCCAGAAGGTGTTGCATTCCAATAATGGATTTTAGGAATTGTCGTATTCCATGACGATGGAGGTTTAAAATAAACGGTAAAACTTGGAATATTCCCGATATAATATGTTTTAGTATAAACATCCGATTTATTTCCATCAGCATCTTTGGCAAATACTTTTATCGTAGTCGTCTGTGTAAGATTTAATGTAATTGTTTTTATGGCAGAAGCAGAACTTTCGGTAGGAGTACTTCCATCCAGAGTATAATACAAAACAGGATTCTGATCAGTAGAATCTGTTGCTGTAATTGTGGCATTGACAGATGTAGAAGAATAATTATTTTCCGGTGTAATCGTAATTTTAGGAGCTACGTCCAGATTTTTACCCACCCAAACATGCTGAATTTTTGTCTTGGTAATATTCCCTTTCGTATCTGTTATTTCCACATAATAATCCAATAATTTCTCGGAAACACCATTGATATAACCATAGTATAAATTCGCAATATAATCAGGAAGCATAAAAAAACTTACTTCCGGATTATTTGTAATGTTATCTTTCGGCATTATTCTTTCTAACATTGGAATACTGATCCAGTTTTCAACATCATTTCCTCCTACATAAGTTTCATTATCATTGTTATTTGAAGAATTCACACCATCTTTATCCACCCTATATTTCAGTACCGCATTCTGAATACCGCTTACATCAAAAGCCAATGTCCAAACCGCAAAATCGGCAGAATTCAGAATTTGTTGATATCCATAATTAGGTCCAAAACCAATTTCTCCCGGATTGTAAGGATATCTTTGGGGAATCATTACCGAAGGTTTCGTAGCATCAGTATTTGGGTTTTGATTAATTGTTCTTTGTGCAAATTCTATTGCTCTGTTTGCTGCCAAAGTAGCTTTTATTTCGAGATCCAAAGCTAAACCGTAGTATGCATTTCCGCTATCATATCCCGGAAGCAAAAAATGCCATGCTTTTGCAGCATCAGGAGATGAACTATTGGGAGAAACAACATCGGATATATTCACGCCACCATTGAGTTGTTCTGCCATTTTACAAAAATTATCTCCTGCATACAGTACTGCCATATTTCTCACATCTTCTGTCCATCCGTTTGGATCAAATTTGGATTTATCCGTCGTTTTGTAAAGCGGCCAAAGCCAATTAATAAACTGAGGAGAACCCCAATCGTTTGCAGCATTGAACCAAGAACCATCTTCTACTTTTACAACATCCGAATCCGGAACCGGGAAATCTGATAAATATTGCTGTATCGTAGTCGGAACATATCCTTGAGATGCAGCCTGATTAGTAAAACCGGGAACAGCTTCTCCATAATAGCTCGAACCTCCTCCCCAAGCATTATCACCATCATGTGCTAATAAAACTAACGGAGGTCTTGTTCCTGCGTAAGGAGCTATATTGGTATCTATATTACTTGTTCCTTGTTGTGAAAATCCATCTTTATAGCTATCAAGATCGGCCATTGGTATTACTGTAATTTTATATTCAGTGCCATTTTCCGGATCTACATATTTTGCTTTATGCGGAGTAAAACAATAAGGCGCAGCAAACTGACCACCTCTTCCATCAATCTGACCGCTATGCCAATTATTTCCAACGGTTGCTACTTTATCTGCTTTGTTTGGAGGATCTATATTACAACCATTAGTTCCAAAAACAAGAGGATAATCAGCTAAAGTCCTTGCAAGGTGAGAATTTGCAATTACAGTCCATTCAAAGCCTTCTTCTTTAAGAGTTTTAATAATATTTTCAGAAAAAGCATCTTCAGCAGGCCAATATCCCGGAGAATAATATCCGAATTCCTGAGTTTGATAAAAACGGTGTGCTTGTATTTCTTTTTTTAAAACTTCATCAGAACACAAAGGAGATAATGTATGATGCATAGTAAAGCCCATTACGTCCAATCTCGGTTTTCCTCCGGAAGTAAGCCATGAGTGCGCTGTATTAATCTGATTTTTCCAAGAAGGAATATATCCCCATTGATTATTAGCAGCTAAAGAATTAATATTCTCTATCAATGAACCTCCATACGTCATTTGTGCTCCCGCTTTCGGATTGCTCAAAATACTTTGCACTGCATTTTTGGGTTGGTATTGATATGCGTTTACACGATCTGCAAGGCTAAAAATTTCTTCCAGATTATTAAGCGGGTGAGCCAATCCATCCGAATAATTATTTTGCCCGGAAAGTTTCAAATCTTGTGATTCTTTTACTTTCTGATAAGCATTGGGATTTGACTTGCTTTTTTCTCCCCAATATGTTGGCTGATGCATATGCCACAGATAAGTAGTGTGCACTTGTGATGTTGCCATCAGTGAAAATAATATAAAAAGACAAAGTATTAATTTTCTCATTTATAAAGTTTTTTATCAAGAATATTTAAAATTGCATTTAATAGAAAGACTAAATTTAAAAAAGATTTTATACTTAAAATATAAACTGTATTGTTTTTTACAAAATTTAAATAAAAAAACTGCTTCCATAATTGTAAAGCAGTTTTTTATATATTTTATGTTGATTTTAAGATCAGTAGCCTAAAAGTTTTAAAACATCTTCCGGTTTCTGCTCTTCTCTGAAAACCGAATACACAAAATTCCCATCTTCATCCTTATCAATCAAAATATGTTTCGGTTGTGGCATCAAACAATGATGAACTCCACCATAACCACCGATGGTTTCCTGATAAGCACCAGTATGGAAAAATCCTATATATAAAGGTTTTGTATCATTATACGTCGGCAAATAAATAGCATTCGTATGTTGTTCGGAATTATAATAATCATCAGAATCACACGTCAATCCGCCAAGAAAAACCCTTTCATATGTATCTTCCCAACGGTTTAAAGGAAGCATAATAAAATGTCTTGAAATAGCCCAAGTATCGGGTAAAGTCGTCATAAAAGAAGAATCGATCATGTTCCATTTTTCTCTGTCGTTCTGACGTTTTTGGGAAATAATTTTATATAAATGACCACCACTTTCTCCTACTGTAAAACTTCCGAATTCTGTATAAATATTTGGTTCTTCCACTCCTTCTTCTTCACAGAATTTTTTGATCTGGGAAACAATTTCGTTTACCATATATTGATAATCGTAATCAAAATTCAGAGAAGTTTTAATAGGAAAACCACCACCAATATTAAGGCAATCCACTTCCGGAGCAATTTTTTTCAAACGTGCATAAACACGAAGACATTTATATAATTCGTTCCAATAATAGGCGGTATCTTTAATTCCGGTATTGATGAAAAAATGCAACATTTTCAGCCTTGCATTCGGATGTTCTGCAATTTTCTGACTGTAATACGGAATAATATCTTTGTACCCGATTCCCAATCTTGAGGTATAAAATTCAAATTTCGGTTCCTCTTCCGAAGCAATACGGATTCCTATATTGAAAGTACTATCAATGCTTTCCGTAAGTTTATCCAATTCTCTGTAATTATCAAGAATCGGAGTAATATTTTCAAAACCATTGTTGATTAGTTCTGCAATTTTCGCTAGATAATCATCGGTTTTAAAACCATTGCAAATCACCTCAATATTTTTATCGAATTTTCCTTCATCATAAAGAGACTTTACAATATCCATATCATAAGCCGATGAAGTCTCTATGGAAATATCATTTTTCAAGGCTTCATCCAAAACAAATTTGAAATGACTGGATTTTGTACAATAGCAATAGCGGTAATTTTTGGTGTATTCATTTTTTTCAAATGCTTCCTTGAACCACGCTTTTGCTCTTTGTATGTTGGTGGAAATTTTTGGTAAATAATTAAACTTAAGAGGCGTTCCAAACTTTTCGACCACATCCATCAAAGGAATATCGTGGAATTTAAGATTATGTTCTTCTACATTGAATTCTTCTGTAGGAAAATACAAAGTTTGGTCAATGAGTTCGGAATATTTAATTTTCATTTACATATAAATATTTAAGAGTGCAAAAATGCTAAAAAAGTTTGATTTTTTATGGTAAAATTTTCTTAAAAATTACAGATATTTTTCTCCTATGAAAATTAGTACATCTCCTTTTTCGTATTCAATATAAATTTTATCAACTACGGCAAAATTTCTGGTTCCGATTCTTGAAGTTATATCCAGATTTTCGTTATTCAATTCCCAGTTTAATCCTTTTGTACTAATATTTTCTGCAACAGGAAACGGGAAAAGAGAGATCATTTTTCCATTTACACTTTCAATTTCAAAATTTTGGGGAATAAAAAAATATTCGGAAAACTCATCAGAAAATTTAATTTTTAATTTTTCCCTGAATTTGAAAGCAACAGTAAGATTTCCCAGAAAATGATCCATTTCTCCACCACTTCCACCTAAAACATCCACTTCTAAGATTCTTTTTTCCAAAATAATTTCGAGTGCTTTTTCGAAATCCGTTTTATCCTGATTAGGAGTATGAATAAATTTTTGTTCATAAATTTTTTCGTCCTGACCAGAATGCGAATCAAAATCCCCTGAAATGAAATCCAATTTTTCTATAGGAAAATTTTTCTCTTTTAAATAATGGAAAGCTCCATCTGTACAAGCAATTAAATCGTACTGATCATGATCCGGAAAACCTTCCGGAGAAATTCCGTTTATAAAAAGAAGTGCTTTTTTCATCTGCATAAATTTTGGCTAAAGCCCATTATTATTCTACAAATTAAAGCGGGCTAAAGCCCGCCTCCATTGATGCCAATTATTCTCTATCTCTTGGATTCCAATGTTCTTCCGGTTCGTTCTGCAATTTTGAAACATAACGAGCCAAAACAAAAAGATAATCAGAAAGACGATTGAGATATTTGATAAGTTCCGGGCGCACTTCTTCCGTTTCATTCAGGAAAATGAGAGAGCGTTCTGCTCTTCTACAAACGGTTCTTGCAACATGAAGTGAAGTTGCTGCTTTTCCGCCACCCGGAAGTATAAAATATTGTAAAGGTTCCAGAGTTTCTTCCATTTTATCCATCCAGTTTTCTAATTCTGTAATTTCGGTTTCGGAAATAAGCAACGGAAGTCTTGGTTTTCCATTGGCAAGCATTAGTTTATCAATTGGAGTTGCAGATTCTGAACCTAATGTAAAAAGATCAAATTGAATTTTTTTAAGCTGATTCAAAGCTTCTTCATTTTCAATGTGGCTTTTTGCAACCCCGATAAAGGAATTGAGTTCATCAATATTTCCGTAGCTTTCCACTCTTGCTGATGCTTTGGAAACACGCGTTCCTCCATACAAAGAAGTTTCGCCTTTGTCTCCAGTTTTGGTGTAAATTTTCATTTATCTGAAATTTTAAGTTTTAAAAGTACGGATTTTGATAGAAAAAATCCACTCATTACTTCACGATTTCTATAAACTGAAAGACCTGATTATTTTTAGGATTGTAAATAATAGTGCTGTTATTCGGAATTCGTTTCAATTTATAAAATTCAATGCTTTTATCGGTTTTTATATCCTCCAGAAAGGAAGTATCAATTGTATTAGCCGGAAGAAATTTTTCGATCAAAGTAATTTTATCGATAATGCTTTGTCCATCAATTTTTCGGGCGGTTTTATCAGAGCGGCTTTCGTCTGTAGAAGGTTGAGATTCTAAAAATGGAATCAAGCTGTTTTTATCCGCCTTATATTTAAAAACATAAGCCGGACTTCCGTTTGGAAACATTACTTTTTTGCCTTTGAATTCTGTAATCATGGCTGCATCAGCATTCGGAAAAACTTCAGTAAATAGAACATCTTCAGAATTTGTAATGGAATTGATGGATTCCGAAATGGTTTTGTCTACCGTTTCCTTTACTTTTTCTTCTGCCTTTTTCTGAACTGCATCTGCTGTTTTATCAATGGTTTGATTTATTTTTTCTTCCACTTTATTACACGAAACGAGTGCAAGTGCAAAAAATCCTGCTATCCAATATTTTTTCATTTTTTTATTTATTTTGAAATTTTTTAGCATCAAATCTTTTGCCAGAAGCTATATCTTGGCAAAATTTTAACCACTGATTATCAATTATTTAAAATCAATGCTAAAGATTTTTTCAAAAAAATTGAAAATTAAGATTTTCCTACTGACAAACTGTTGTCACAATCTGCTCTTACCTTTGAATCATTAATAACAAAAAAATAAATATTATGACAACGACAACACAGGTTATTTCTAAAGATCAGCTACTAAAACATTGGCAAGGACACAGAAATCTTACCAGAAGAATTATTGAGGCTTTTCCTGAAAAAGAGCTTTTTGAATTTTCAATCGGCGGAATGCGTTCCTTTGCAAAACTTGCTATAGAAATGATTTCCATTGGTGGACCTGCTTTGAAAGGCATTTACGAAAAAAATGAAGAAGCATATAACGAAAATGCTTTTCAGCCAAAAACCAAAGCGGAACTTTTGGAAAGATGGGATCAGGAAACCGATGTAATTCATCATTACTTCAATCTGATTTCGGAAGAAATGTTTCAGGAAACGTACAATCTTTTCGGGCAATATGAATTTCCTGTGTACGAAAATATCCTGTATTTTGTAGATAATGAAATCCATCATCGTGGACAAGGATATGTATATCTTCGTGCTTTAGGAATTGAACCTCCTTTTTTCTGGGAGAGATTTTAAAGTATATCAACTACCATTAAGAAATTAGATGGATTAAAAATGAGTCTGATTTCTTAGAGCCTGTTTAAATTTATGATTTATTTTTACCAACTTTTATTGAATAAAATTTAAACAGGCTCTTAATGGTTCATTTCATATTTTACAAAACCTTCAGTTCGAGCTCTATAGATTTTCCGAAAAACTTTTTGGATATTTTTTCAAAATTTTTGGTAAGATCCGAAAGGTAAAAATGATATTCGGGTTTTGGATTGTTCACATTCATAAGATGATGTTTTTCCAAAATGATTTTCAGCTGATTAGCAACAATATTAGGAGAATCGATAACACGAACACGGTTTCCGTAATATTGTTTGATTTCATCAATTAACAACGGGTAATGTGTACAACCGAGAATCAATGTTTCAATATTTTTTAATTTACTATTACTTAGATAATTATAAATAATTGAATGCGTAATCGGATGATTCTTAAAGCCCTCTTCAATAGCCGGAACTAAAAGCGGAGTTGCCAATTCGTCTACTTTTATAAACTTGTTGTGTTTTCTGATGGATTTTCTGTAAAGTCCAGAATTTACGGTAGCTTTCGTAGCAATCACCCCTACATTATTGTGGATTTCATAAGAAACTTTTTCAGCCACCGGATTGATAACATCAATTACGGGAACTTTATCTGCAACTAGTTCTAAAACTTCATTCAAAGCATTTGCTGTAGCTGTATTACAAGCAATTACAATAGCTTTACAATTTTTCTCCAAAAGAAATTGTGCAATTTTTGTAGAATATCCAATAATAGCTTCCTTGGATTTTTCGCCATAAGGAAGATGTTTTGTATCGCCAAAATAAATAAGATTTTCGTGAGGCAAAAGTCTCTTGATTTCTTTAGCTACCGTTAAACCTCCCACTCCGGAATCAAAAATTCCTATAGGTTGCTCCGGTTTCAAATGTGTATAATCCGTTTTTTTCTTTTTCAAGGGATTGAAATTGTGGTACAAAAATAATTATTTTAGTTGAAAATTAGATGTGAGAAATCGGAAGTTATCAATTTATTCTTTAGTATATCTTTTTTTTAAACGATGAATAGATCCGAAGCAATTCCATCTGCCAAAAACCAATGCTTTTCTGGAATTTTGATATGATTGTCTTCTATCATTAAAATTCCTTCTGAAATTTTCGTTTGGATTTCTTTGTAAAATTTCTCCATTATTTCTTCTGAAAATTTTTCTTTCATTTTCTGCAAATTTACTCCCCAAATCGTTCGCAAACCAATCATCAACATTTCATTGAACTGATCTTTTTCAGAAAGAATTTCGGTTTCTTTGGGCAATATATTTTCATATAATTTTTTGATGTAAATAGAATTATTGGCGACATTCCAGCTCCTTTCATTCCTTCCGTTATAAGAATGGGCAGAAGGTCCGATTCCTAAATATTCCTGATACTTCCAATATGCAGAATTGTGTTTGGAATGAAAACTGGGTTTTCCAAAATTTGAAATTTCATAATGGTCAAATCCATGATCCTTAAGAAAGTCGGACATATAATAGAATTCTTTATTTTGCTCTGATTCTTTTGGGGAAGCTATTTTTCCTTTGGCAATCCAATTTTCAAGAGCTGTTTTCGGCTCGACAGTTAATGCATACGATGAAACGTGAGGAATTTGAAGTTCAATGGTTTTATTTAAATTTTCTTTCCAGATTCCAAAATCGGAAGTTGGAGAGCCATAAATGAGATCAATACTGATATTTTCAAAACCAAAATCTTGAGAGCGTTTGATGGAAGATTCTGCTTCGGAAGCAGAATGTGCACGATTCATCAAATTCAAATCTTCTTCAAAAAAACTTTGCGTGCCGATCGAAAGTCTATTGATTCCCGTTTCTCTTAGATTTTTCAAAAAAATTTTATTTAAATCATCCGGATTTGTTTCCAGAGTAATTTCAATATTTTGATCAAAAGAGAAGTATTTTAAAACCTCATCTATGAGAGATTTTATTTCATCTATATTGAGAATGGAGGGAGTTCCTCCACCAAAATAAAGCGATTTTAAATTTTTGTTTTCCAGCTCATCTTTTCTTAAAAAAATTTCTTTTTTAAGTGCAGCAAGCATTTCATCTTTCAAACTCAACGAAGTGGAAAAATGAAAATTACAATAACTGCATTTCTGCTTGCAAAAAGGAATGTGAATGTAAATCATAAAAAAGCTCTGAAAAAATCAGAGCTCAAATTTATTTAAATTATATTTTATCTATATCGGAAACCTCGTGTGTTGATGAAATTATTAAAATTATAGCCAATACTCAACATAAAACTATTTCCGGCATACTCCTGAATATCGGATATTCCAAAATTATAGGTGGCTCCAAAAAAGAAATTATTAACTGTAGCTTTTACTATAGGAGAAAAATTCAAATTTTGATTTCCAAAAGTATTTTTCACACTACGAAAACTTACACCTCCGGAGAATGAATTTTCGTCGTTTTTTGCTGTAGCCATTATATTCATATCCAACATTCTGGAAGAATTAGTATTAAGATTAGCAAGAAAGGAAGGTGATACATAAAAATTATCTCCAAAATACCAATCGTACCCTAAATTGAGGAAAATTTTTGTTGGCTGTGGCTCAATCCCATTAACAACAGAAATGTCATTACTAAGCGGAACGTCTGTAACAGAAGCTCCTGCAAAAAAATTGTGATATGTAATTGCCATACCAATATTGGAATACATGATAAAAATTCCATTTTCGTTATACAAATTAGGATCTCCTGGATCTTCTGGATTCAGTTGCGCCCAATCAATGTTCATATTATAAAAATTAATACTGGTACCGAAAGAAAACTGGTTCTTTCTTTCTCCATCATCAGCAATTGGAATAAAATAAGATGCTCCTAAAGAAACTCCATTTGCCGAAATAGGGCCATTCTGATCTCGAAAAAAGGAAATTCCAGCTCCTAATCTATCCACAACATTTGCATGCATACCTAAAGATTGAACATTTGGAGATTCATCAAATTTCGAAAACTGCTTCTGATAATTTAGATTCAGAATTACTTTGTCCGTTTTACCATAAAGAGCCGGATTAAACAAAAAGTCACCCTCAAGCAAATATTGCTGATATATAGGAAGCGTTTCTTGAGCTTTATAAAAACCCAATGATATAAAACTGAAGAAAAATAACAAAACTATTTTTCCCATGATTATAATTCCATTTTTAAAATTAAACAAAAATAGCAAAAAAACTTACTATATATCAGGAATTTTCCAAATATTTTCTCCATTTTTTAACAGCCTCATCCATATCTGTCGGCATTGGACTTTCAAAATACATTTCTTTTTTTGTAACCGGATGGATGAAACCAAGTGTATGTGCATGTAGAGCATGTCTTGGCAAAATTTCAAAAACATTTTGGATGAATTGCTTATACTTCGGAAGATTGATTCCACGAAGTGCAACATGACCTTCATATCGCTCATCATTGAACAATGTATGACCAATGTGTCGGAAATGCGCTCTGATCTGGTGTGTTCTTCCTGTTTCCAGCTTACATTCCACCCAAGTCATATATCTGAATCTCTCAAGAACTTTATAATGTGTAACAGCGTGTTTTCCATGACTTCCATCCTCATAAACAGACATTTGCATTCTATTTTTGGGATGTCTGCCGATATGTCCACGAATAGTTCCTTCGTCTTCCGAAACATTCCCCCAAACAAAAGCCCAATATAAACGCTTTGTAGTTCTGTCAAAAAACTGTTTTGCTAAAAAACTCAAAGCATATTCGTTTTTAGCAATCACCAAAAGTCCGGAAGTATCTTTGTCTATTCTATGAACCAACCCTACTCTGTCCAAATCTGTTTTTTCTCCTTTCTTCTGAAAATGAAAAGCTAAAGCATTCACCAAAGTTCCATCCCAATTTCCAAATCCCGGATGTACCACCATTCCTGCATCTTTATCTACAACGATCAAATCATCATCTTCATATACAATATTAATTGGAATATCCTGCGGAATAATAACATTTTCTCTTGGTGGATGCGCTAATAAAACAGAAATTTCATCACCGGGTTTTACACGATAATTTTGTTTTACAGGTTTTCCGTTTACAATAACATTCCCTGCTCTACAAGTTTGAGAAATTTTATTTCGTGAAGAGTTTTGACGGTAGATTAAAAGAAACTTATCTATCCGAAGTGGTTCCTGCTTTTTGTCTACCGTAATATTCAAATGTTCGAAAAGACCACTGTTTTCATCACCAATGGCTTCTTCGTTACTTATCAATTCATCATCAAAAAAATCTTGTTCTTCCTGCATTTGAAATTTTAAGAATTAAAGGCTTCAACGAATTGCTGAAGCCTTTTATTTTTATTCCACTACTACTTTTTTGTTAGTTTTAGCTTTTTCTTCCGTTTTAGTTTTGGTAGGCTCTTTCTGTTTAGTATCAGTAGTAGTATTCGTTGTTTTTGTTTTTTCTTCTTCTTTCGGTTTAGTAGTTGTTTTCTGCGTTTCTGTTTTTATATTTGATTGCTCCGGAATCTTATGAACTGGCGGAGCCGGACTTGGTGTATAAACAGGTTCATTATCAAAAGTTGGCGTATTTACAGCTGTAGTATCAATTTTTATTCTGTATAAAGAATTAAGCTGTTCAATTTTGCCTCCCATTTCTGCCGGAGTCCTTTTGCTTGCCCAAAGATCAATCTGCATTCCCTGATCTCTGAGATCAAAAGAAGCCGGATCTTGATAATAAACGATATCCGATTCATCATTTCCTCCGTCTTCATATTCGATTATCCCTACTTCAAACAAATTTTTTGCAATTACTGCTTTTGCTTCCTGAACAGTTAAACCAACAAGATTAGGCACTGTAATATTTCTTTTTGGACCTGCTCCGATTACAAGATCAATAGTAGAAAAACGAGGAAGTAAAGCTCCTGGTTTTAAAGTATTTCCATTATAGATCATTCGGATTACCGCATCTCTTTGAATACTTGGCTCGTAAAGAGTATCTCCTACTTTTAGACCAACTTGTTGTAATTGTCTAAAAGCTAAACCTTTATACCGATCCAAAATATCAGGAACAGAAACTTTAGCCCAAGTTCTCGGATTTACTTTCATAATTACGGTTCTGCCGCCTTTTACTCTGGATCCGGGAGCAGGATAAATTTGGAGTACCTGAAATGGTCGGTATTTCGGATCATATTTAAAGCTATCTACTTCATATTCCAATCCGGAATCGTCTAAAATTTTTATAGCATTATGAACCGTCATATTCACAACATTGGGAACAGGAACTTCCTGACCATGATTTGTATGATACTCTAACCAACGGAAAGTAAGCCAGACTAAACCTGTAAAGATACCTGCTGCCAATACCAAATTCAGCAATACTCTCCAGTTGAACAATGATTTTAACATATAAATAATCTTAAAATGCAAAGGCAAATATAATTAATAATTTTAGAAAATTAATTTTTGACAAAAAACTTTAACAAAGAACAAAATCATTAATTTTGCTTAAACTTGAAGAACAATATGAGTAAAAAAAATATAGCCGTAGTAATGGGTGGTTATTCTGATGAATATCTTGTTTCCCTGAAAAGCGGACAATTAATTTACGATTCTCTTGACTGTGAACTGTATAATGTTTACAAAATAGTTATACTGAAAGACGAATGGTATTTCCTAAATGAAAATGAAGAAAAACTTCCTCTGAATAAAGGGGATTTTTCTGTTCAGCTACCAAATGGAGAAAATTTGAAATTTGATGTCTGCTTCAATATTATCCATGGAAAACCCGGAGAAAATGGCGAATTGCAAGCATATTGGGATATGATCGGGCAAAAGTATACTGGTTGTAATTTCTATCAAAGTGCTCTTACTTTCAATAAAAAAGATACTCTTGCTGTACTTTCAAAATACGGAATTCCTTCTGCAAAAAGTATTTACCTGAAAAAAGGAAATGATATTGATATTGAAAAGATTATCGAAGAACTAGGGTTGCCATTATTTGTAAAACCAAACCAAAGCGGTTCTTCTCTGGGAATTTCTAAAGTAAAAGACAAATCAGAATTTCCGAAAGCGCTTGATGTTGCTTTTGCTGAAGATGATGAAATCTTGATCGAAAGTTTTCTTGACGGAATGGAAGTTTCTGTTGGTGTTGTAGATTTCGATGGAAAAACAATCGTTTTGGGAATTACGGAAATTGTTCCTCATAAAGAATTTTTCGATTATGAAGCCAAATATGAAGGAGCTTCCGAGGAAATTACGCCTGCAAGAATAGATGATGAAACCCGAAAAAAAGTAGAAGAAATTGCAAAACGAGCGTATGATTCTTTAGGAATGAGCGGATTTTCCCGAAGCGAATATATCATCATGAACGGAATTCCTTATATGCTGGAAATGAATACCAATCCCGGATTTTCGCCTGCAAGTATTCTTCCACAACAAGCAAGACATTACGGAATTTCCATTAAAGATCTTTGCGGAAATGAAGTAGAAAAAGCATTAAAAAAATAAACTTTTATACATGAAAATCGCCGTTTTTCCGGGATCTTTTGATCCTATTACTCTTGGACATTGTGATATTATCGAACGGGCTTCTCCTCTTTTTGACAAAATTATCATTGCCATTGGTCAAAATTCGCAAAAGAAATATATGTTTCCTTTGGAAAAACGAATGGAATTTATCCAAAAATCAACAGAACATCTTGCTAATGTGGAAGTAGATTTTTTTGAAGGACTTACAGTAGATTATTGTTTCCAAAAAAATGCCCAATTTATCATTCGCGGACTTAGAAATCCTGCCGATTTTGAATTTGAAAAAGCCATTGCTCATACCAACAGAACTTTAGCCCATAAAAAGCTGGAAACGGTTTTTCTTTTAACCTCATCCGGAAAATCTTTTATAAGCTCAAGCATTGTTCGGGAAATTATTACACATAAAGGCGAATATGAACTTTTGGTTCCGGAAGCTGTGAGAGTGTGAAAATGAGTAATGATGTAATTGGTAATAAATAATATTTGTGAATTTTAATCAAATTTTTAGGGAAAGAATCGAGCAATTTTCAATTTTAGTAATCAAAGAACTATCTAAATTGTCTTACTCTGATCATTTATCTATTATTCACAAAAATACATCTTCTCAAGTCTGAGTGTGACGAATTAGTAAAAGTAATAACCACTTACAAATACAAACTTTCACAAAAATAAAATATGTATTGCTTATTACTCTTTAATAATTGCTAATACCCAAAAACATGCATGAGCAATTTAATTTCATTATTGAAGTTCTCGGAACGATTTCTTTCTCAATGTCGGGAAGTTTTGCGGCCATGCAAAAACGTCTGGATCCTTTCGGAGTTTTGATTATTGCTTTTGTAACTTCCGTTGGTGGTGGTACAGTTCGTGACTTACTTTTGGACAAACCTGTTTTCTGGATGCATGATTTATGGATGTGCTCTTTGATTTTCGCAACTTGCATTTTTTCTATGATCTTTAAATCTATTGAGAAAAATTTCCGAGTAACACTTTTTATTTTTGATAGTTTTGGATTAGGATTATTTACAATTATTGGGATTCAGAAAGGATTGAGTGCTGAATTGCATCCTATAATTTGTATGACTTTAGGAACGATAACAGGCTGTTTTGGAGGAATTATCCGAGATATTTTACTGAATCGGATTCCTCTGATTTTCAGGAAAGAAATTTATGCAACTGCTTGTATTGTAGGAGGAAGTATATTTTTAGTTTTGGTGAAATTCAGTTCGCTTTCTTATACTTTTGTTCAGATTTTCACAATTCTATTAATTGTAACCATCCGAACTTTAGCCGTGAAATACCAATGGCAAATTCCTAAATTCTATGGAAGTGGAAATGATTCTGAAATGTAATCTTGATAAGTAATTACATATTTTACAAATTTTCAAAACTTTCATAGCAAATAATTCATATATTTGACTGAAAATCAAATTTTATGAGAAAAAATATACTATTCTACACTCTGATTTTACTTTTTTTGTTTTGTGAGGTTTCTGCACAAGATTTTAAATTAGTAAATTCTGATCATCAGTCAGTAACTGTCGATTTTGAAACCGGAGCTTTAAAGAGAACTGATAAAACCATTAACGGAAAAACGTATCATACATTTTCCAAGCAATATTCTGTATTGATGTCTGAAGCGGGAAATCCTGCAATGCCTTTCTTTTCAGAATCTGTACAATTACCGGAAAAAGGTTCTTACGATTATAAAATCACCTATGACAGTTATGAAGACATCGAAAATATTGATATTGTACCGTCAAAAGGAAACCTGAAAAGAAATGTAGATCCTGAAACAATACCTTATACTTTTGGAGATAGGTATAAAAAAGATGATTTTTTTCCGGGTCATTTAGTAAAATTTGGTTCTCCACATATTTTAAGAAATACAAGAGGTATCACTTTTTCATTATTCCCTTATCAATATAATCCTGTTCAACATAAATTAAGAGTTTATAAAAATCTTAAACTCGTTATTACTTTTAATAATAAGAAGGGAGATAATGAACTTACAAATAGAAAAAATGATACAACCTTCTTTAATGATATTTATTCCAAACATTATTTAAATTTTAAATCCTCTTCCAAATATACTCCTGTGAATGAGACAGGTGAATTATTGATTATTACTCCCGCAACTTTTGAAAGCCAGATAAAGCCTTTGGCAGACTGGAAAAATGAAAAAGGTATAAAAACGACGGTTGTAAATACCACAGTAACAGGAACTACAGATGTTACAATAAAAAACTATATCAAAAATTTTTATCAATCCAATCCAAATTTAGTGTATATACTATTGGTGGGAGATTCCAACAATATTCCTTCTCATACGTATGGTTACAATGGTGAACAACTTTGGAGCGATTCTTTTTACGGGCAACTTTCAGGAGACACCGATTATTATCCTGAAGCTTTTGTAGGAAGATTATCCGGAAACAGCACCAATATCACAACGATGGTGAATAGAATAATAGAATATGAAAAAAATCCTCTCGCCGGAAACTGGATGAAAAACGCAATAGGAATTGGATCAAATGAAGGTAATGGTATTGGTGATGATGGAGAAACAGATTATGTACATTTAAGAAATATAAGAAGCCAATTAATGAATTTTGGGTATCAAACAGTACATGAATTTTATCAAGGTTCACAAGGTGGAGCTGATGCAACCGGAGAACCAACACCAACTATGATTAATAATGCTATAAATACAGGAATAGGTTTATTTAATTATACCGGTCATGGTGATGTTGATCTTATGGTTACCGGAAACTACACTTCTACAAATGTCAATCAGCTAAAAAATAACGGAATGTATCCTTTCGTGGTTTCTGTAGCTTGTAATAATGGTACGTTTGTGAATAGCACTTGTATTGCAGAAAATTTGCTAACTGTAACATACAACGGTTCTCCTGCAGGTGCAATTGCAGCAGCAGCATCCACCATTTTAATGGCTTGGGCAGAACCGATGCAAACTCAGGATGAAATGGCCAATATTCTTACAGAAATGTATGAAAATAATAAGAAAGAAACCATTGGAGGATTATTTTATAATTCTCAAATAAGTATGTTGGAAGATTATAACGAATCTGATACAGCTATCGAAGTAATGCAGACATGGGCTTTATTTGGCGACCCTTCTGTTGTTTTCAGATATGACACTACCCAAAATCTTACAGCTGAATATCCTACCACCATTGATCCTAGTACTCAAAGTATTTCAGTTTCTTGTGCAACAACCAATGCTTTAATATCATTAACCAAAAACGGGACTATTATAGGATCTGCATACAATAAAAGTGGTAACATTGTATTCAATCTAAATGGAATTTCAAATGGAGAGTCACTAAAACTAACTGTTACAAAACAAAATTGTAAACCGTATCAAGGAACGATTGAAGTAAAAACGTTATCTGTATCTTCTGCTAATAAAGCTGGTGTTAAAATATATCCGATTCCTGCAAAAGACAATGTTACTATTGCATGGGAAAATTCTAAGCCTTCAAAAATCTTGCTTTATGATATTACAGGAAAATTAATACAAACCATTGATACTTCTTCGATTATTAGTAAAAATCTATTAATCAACGTTGCAAACTATCCAAAAGGAATGTACCAATTGAAGTATGAAGTGGACAATAAAACCTATTATCAAAAGATCATCGTA
>NZ_JBXUGL010000017.1:0-69592 GCF_057180505.1 Chryseobacterium sp. HNCC26DJ241
AATATTATCAAAAGATACGGACGTTTTGTACAAAACGTCCGCATCTTTTTACTAAAACGTCCATATCTTTTTGTTAAAAGGTACGTATCTTTTAACAAAAAGAAATAAAATTCTTTTCCAAAACCTGCATTTTCAGTTCGGTTTCGTTCCATTCTTTTTCGGGAGAACTGAGTGCTGTGATTCCGCCACCTGCAAAAAGTTGAGCAGAATTTTTATATAATTTTCCGCAACGCAAATTCACAAAGCAGAGAATATTTTCTTCCGTTTCTATTCTGGAATAACCGGCATATAATTCTCGGTCGAAGTTTTCCAAATTTGAAATTGCTGTTTTGCATAATTCTTTTGGAATTCCGCAAACAGCAGGAGTAGGATGGAGTTTAGAAATCAATCCGTCGAAGTTTTCAAAATTTATTTTTGCTTTGAAATCAGTTCTTAAATGCTTGATATTGCCGGAAATATGATCGTATGTTTCAGATTGATGCACAACTTCGGAATATTCTTTTAAAATTTCAAAAATATATTCGGAAACGGGTTTTTGCTCTTCTATTTCTTTTTCGGTCCAGTTTTCTTCCACAGGTAAAGTTCCGGCAAGGCTCATGGTTTCAAATTCATAAGTCTTTTTATTGAATTTTCCCAAAAGTTCAGAAAAAGCACCGATCCAACTTTCGTTTTCTTGTATAAAAAAATAAACAAGTGCAGAAGGGTATCTTTCGCAAAGATTGAAAAAAGTTTTAGAAATATCGGGAGATGAAAGAGGAATTGTTTTTTTTCTGGCAATGACCAGTTTTTTTAATTCATTTTTTTTGATGAATTCAATTGCATTTTCAATTTTACTCAGATATTCTTCATGGGTTTCATCTTTTTCAGAAAACTGATTTTCAGGAAGATGAAAAGCTATTTTCGAGATTTCAGAAGAAGATATTTCTTTAATTTTTCCATTAAAACAAACAGTTCTATTTCCATCAAACGAATGAAACTGAACGACCGATTTTTCAGAATTTTCATCCGTCGTGAAATATTTATCTTCAAAAGGAAGCCTGAAAATAAGCATGTTTAATTCAGATTTTTAAACTTTACCAACCGGAATAATGTTGTTTGTCATCGTAGTGTGGTTGATGAGATTTCCTTTTTCGTCACGAATTTCAATTTGCGAAACGTGCATTGTATTTCCTTTTCTGATGAAAGTTGCGGTTCCGGTTACAATTCCGCTTCTTTTTGCTCGTAAATGATTGGTGTTCAAATTTGTACCAACCGGAACATGTTTGGATGTATCTAAATGGATCAAAGAAAGACAAGAACCTAATGTTTCTGCTAAAACGCAACTTGCACCACCATGAAGAATTCCGTAAGGTTGATGAACTCTAGAATTTACAGGCATTGTTGCAGTAAGTGAATCATCCGAAACATCTGTATAAATTATCTCCAGAGTTTCATTTAAAGTATTTTTACTGGCTGCATTTAGCCGATCAAGTATTTCTTTTTTTCTGTTTTCTTCCATTATATCAGTTTAGTTTAGAGTTCAACGGTTTGCAGTTTGGCGATGTGGCGGAATTTTAGCGCTCAAGCACAATAGAAATACCAATGTTCAAATATAGCAAAAAAGTTCAATGGAATTAATTCAGCCCCCGCTTTTGCGAAACCGATGTTAGCAAAAGTTATTTTAATTTTCCACTTAAATCCTGAATGCTTTTCTCAAGTTCTTTTTGTTTGTCAGCATTTTCACGAACCAAATAATCTTGTTCTAAAATTGCAACAATAGCATCTTTTACAATAGGAAAATATGTGAGGCATTCTTGCTCTTCTAATTCGTGAATTCCCTTACTAATAATGGAATAAACTTTTTTATATTTAACTACTGCTTCAGGTAAATAGTTTTTTAATAATTCTATTCTTTCAGAGATTCTTGAATTTATATAATTATCGTCAATCCAATTATCTTCTTTTTTTGCTTCATTATGATAATTTTCTATCAAATTTTCAAATATTCTTCTCAAATATACAAAAGAACCGATTCCAACGCCATTTGCAGAAAGACCAATTGCCTTATTGAACTCACGAAGATTTTCTTTTGATATTATTTTAGAAAATTTTTTGTATTTACCAATTTCTAAATCTGCGATAGTAGGATATTGCCCGATTTTCTGAAATCTATAAATTGTAATATCGTCATCTTCATCAGACTCAATTAGTTCTGTCTCCAAAAAGAAATATGTTGTTATTTTATATGAGTTTCTTACACATTTTAACTCTCTTTGAATAAAACCTTTATAACCAGACAAATATCCATAAGAAACATTAGATGAACTAACTTGATAACTTGTGTTTTCGTTTAACTTCGGATTGTAACCGTCTATTAATCCTCTATAATTTAAAAAACTTAAAAGAGCTTCACACTTTTCTTCGTCAGAGTCGGTAAATTCTAAAATTTTGTAAAGAGGTATTTCAAAATATATTTCCTTCATTTAGGGTAGTTTTTTATAATTTCTGCTAACGTACCGGGGCTTTGCGAAGAAGCGGATTTAGAAGCACAAATGTTCGGTTTAGCACAAATGTTTATTAGAATTTCGAATGTTCAAATTTAGCACTGAACCCGCTTTTTTGCAAAACCCTTGTTAGTGGCAGTTAATTTTTATTGTCGTTTAAATCGTTTAAAAAATGTCCAAATTACTTCACAAGCATTCATATCTTGGGTTGTCTTTCCAATGATAGATTCCGGCAAATACTGATAACCTTGTGGCCAAGTATGTCCTCCATTTGAAACTACATAACTTACTACTTCACTTCCGTTTGTTCCACCAGAATATACTCTTTGTTTTATCGTTGTTCCGTCATTTGCTATGTCTGGTAAGTCTGTTATTATTGGTGTTGTGTTGCATCCATTAATTGCTACCCATTTGTCTATGGCTTGAAAATGAGATAAAACAGTTCCACCTGCTGTTCCGCCTGCTGTCATTTGTCCACCAGTGAAAGGAACAAGTGGGTCGATTGTTCCGTGAATATAAATTATAGGAACGGGTCTATTTGGATTGCAACTTGGTGCAATGGTGTTTGCTTCAATTGTTGCCGCATCAACTGCAATTGCTGCAATTCTATTGCTTAATTCACAACCCAAACGTGAAGACATAAATCCGCCATTTGAAATTCCTGTTGCATAGATTTTTGTTCCGTCAACCGAATTATTTGCAATCATATAATCACACATTTGGTTGAAAAAACTAACGTCATTTATTCCTAATTGATTTGGCGTTGTTGGTCGTCCATCGTTCCAATTATTTTGAATTCCTGCTGGATAAACCAAGACAACTTTATCTCTGTCGGCAATAGTTTTGAAATTTGCAATGTTTATCATTCCTTCAGGTGTTCCACTTCCACCGTGAATTGCAAAAATCATTGGCATTTTTCCTGCGTTGTTGTATCCTGTTGGTAAGTAAACAATAAAACTTCTTGCGTTTCCGTCAACTGTTAGGTTTACTGTCTTTTGTTCGCTTGGTTTGTCGGCAGTTGTTGTTGAATTGTCATCTTTATTACACGAAATTAGTGTAATCAGAATTGTCATAAGTAAAACTATTTGTCTCATTTTTATTTTAATTTATCTCATTTAGACAGTTTACGGGTCGTTTGGTTTAATTGCCACTAACGGTTGGCAGCCTTGCGATGTGCTGGTTTAGAAAGCACTTCACTATCTGCTACCACAAATATATATTAAATGCTCTACAGGTTATGGCAAGCGCCAACAAAAAGTTTACACCGCTGAAAAATGCGCTTGCAACTTGCACGAACCCCAGTATATTGCAAGGGTGCTGTTATGCGTTCGGCTTTTATTTTGTCTTGCCAAGTTTAATAAGTTTTTCAAAATCAGTTTTTATTCTTTTTTGTTCTTCAAGCAAATAGTCGTCTGCGAAGGGTGAACCACAGTCTTGGCTATTTAATTGATGAAGTAGTTTTCCATTTTCAAAATAACTTCGGTCTTCAACTATTTCTGACTTTTCAAAGTCAAACGCTTCAGTGTCATTATTCACTTTCATAGATGTCGAGTCGTAATTCATTGGTCTGTTGTATTTATAAGACTTTCCAAACACGAATGAAAGTTGTCCGTTTAGTAAATAATATTCTGTCAATAGTTGAAAGGTCTCTCCGAAATGTCGGGTAGTAATTTTTTCTAATTGTCCGCCTTTATAATAATATTTTGCTTCGCCACCTTCGGTAGTTTCCCAAATGTCTTTGGTTTCAATGGTTGTCCAGTTTGCAATTGAATTAATTCTTTTGAAGTTGGCTCGTATAGGTTTAAGTCTTTCAGTCAAGTATTCATTAACTGGCAAATCTTCTTGATTAAACGTCTCTTTGAGTTCAACGGTGTCACGTTGTAAACTGTCAACCTTAACTAGTGTCGTGGTCGTTGTCGTGTCGGATGAATTTTCCTGTATATTTTTATTGTCTGTCCCGCAGCCAATAAAAATTACTGTCCCCAAAGTCAATATGTAATATGTCAGTTTTTTTCTCATTGGTCGTTTTTTTTAAGCTGACGCATAACACCCAAATATACGCAATAACAAATTTACCTACAAAATAGTAAATACTATTTTAATTTGTTGATTATCAAAATTATAAATATTTTCAAACGACTACAAACGATAATAAATGACTTTCTCCCAAATAATTTTCTGTTTCTTCTGTAACGATCTAGTAAAGACCCCGAAAAAAGAAGTAGCAAAGCACCTTAAAATATAACTTTGCGTTAAATTATATATGCTGCTTTCCGCCAATTTCACGATAGTATTAATAAATCTGCGGATTCCAGTTTTTCGGAACTTTTGGATGGATGTCGTATTTTACATAATAATCCTGAATTTCCTGCATAATTTCTTCAAAAGGAACGGAAGCAATTTTTTCATACGGAATCTTGTATCCGAGATACATGGTTTTACTTTTAAAATCTCCGGCTGCTAAAACGATCGGCACTTTTGCAGTTTGAGCCATGTGATAAAATCCTTTTCTCCATTTCGGAACCCAGCTCCTCGTTCCTTCCGGTGTAATAACCAAACTGAAATCTTCTTTTTCAAAAAGTTTGGCTACGAAATTTACCAAATCATTTTTCTGGCTTCTATCAATTCCTATTCCACCTAAACTTTTTATGATTCCTCCATACCAGGCTTTTGTATGAGCATCTTTAATGATTACTTTCAGTTGCTTTCCTAAAGACCAATAGGCTAAATTTCCGAGTATATATTCATTATTGTGAGTGTGAGGAGCGACCACCAGAATACAGCGGTCGAGATTATTAACATCGCCTTGTATTACCACTTTCCAGCCTATTATTTTGAGGATCAGTTTTGCAAAGGATTTTTTCATTCTATGATTTTTTTTTGAAAAATTTGAAAACAAAAAGTATAACCACAGAATGGTTATACTCTACAAATATATTGAAATATTATCGCTTCTAAAACTAAAATAAATTGCTTACGAAATCTACTAATTTTATTAAGATTTCTAAAACTACTTGTACCATGGTTTAAAAAAATTAAATGGGTTATTAATTTTCAGATCAAATTTATAAATATTCTATGGATTTTGTTTAATTAAAATAGTTAAATTTTTAATAAATTTTATTCATAGATTGCTTTTTCATAGTGTTACTTGTTTGTACAATTTTGAAAAGTTTCTGTTACAAACTTTGCGACCAGTTCAGGATTTTGAAAATGTATTCCGTGAGAATAATTGGGCAATAAAACAATCATACTCTTTTCGCTATTTCGTATTAAATCTGAAAAGTGCTTTATCCTGATATCATCATATTCTTTCCACCATTGTTTTATATTAATTCCTAAATTAAATTTTTGGTTCATTTCCTCTTCATATCTTTCAATGGGTTTGTTGTAAGAAATGATTACTGTTGCCGGAATATTGCCCAAAGGTTTAAGGTTTTGATATTCTGTAAAATAAAAATTCTTCTGTGTTCTTTTCGCTTCAGCTTTTAAACCATTTGGAATATCATTGCTTTCAGACATGGTTTTAAGATTCAAAGCCCATATTTCTTTATAGCCTGTTTTGCTTTTTGAAAGTTCTTTTGCATTTTTATTTTCGGAATCTGTAAGCATAAAATCGGTAGGATCAATAAAAACCAATCCGCAAACTTCTTTTTCGTACTTAGATTGAAACAATCTTATGTATGCTCCACCAATAGAATGTCCTACTAATAAATATGGAGGATTAATTTTAAGTGTTTCAAGCAAAGTATGCAATCGATCCACAATTTCTGCATCGGAATTTAGGGTTGTATCGGTTTCAGATTGTCCAATTCCGTTTCTATCATATTGGATTCCGGAAATGTTTTTCTGAAAATAAGGAAAAAGCTGTTCATAGCTGCCACCTCCCAATCCATTCTCAAATACAATAACAGGTTCGTTTTCTTTTCTGTTTTCAAGATTAAATGTTTTGTAAGAAATATTTTTTCCGTCAATTTTCGCTAACATATTTTCTTGTGCAGAAAGATTAGAAAAACAACCAATCAAAAGAATAGTACTTAATAGTAATATTTTCATTTTGCAAAATTTAGGAATATAAACTCTCGATTTTTTTAAGAATAAGAGAAAAGCGGAGGAGCATTGCTTATATTTTTCCGCCTTTCATCTTATCCACTCTCAGTTTATTTATTAGTCTTTATAGAAATTTCTTTCTTTCCGTCTTTTATTTTGATGTCTACATCTTTTAGTTTTTCAAAATCCATTTTCATGGAATCTAAAATTTTATCTGCTTCATCTTTATTTACTTTTTTTCCATTGATGATTACGCTGTCCTTGTCTTTGTTATCATATTCTATTGTAGAACCATTGATCGTAATTTTATTTTTTTCTATTTCTACAGAGTTTTCATCGTTGCTTGCGTCATTGTCTTCATCATCATCGTTTATTCCGTTGTTGTTCAAATCTCCGTCAAAATCTATTTCATCTTTTTTCAATGGAAGTACAACAGCGTTTTGAGGAACTACCAATTCATAATCTACACTATAATCTCTGAAACGATGTTCGTATGGATATTTTACATAGTTTGGAAGAAGGATTTTATTATTTACGATTTCTACCGGAACACTTACCTGAATAGGAATATTATATCCTTTTGCTTCTTTTTTGATGATAAGATACGGAGTCTTTACATCCGGTTTTCTGGTAAGTTCCACATGGATCCAATCTTTTTTGAAAACTGATTTTTTGTCAGAATAAAGATCATCATCATATCCTGTAAAATTTTGCGGAATAGTTACTTGTTTTACATCTACATATAAACTATCGGAAGTTGTATTGATGGATAGTTCTTCTGTATCTTGTTTGCTGCCTTTCAGGAACATATCTTTTTTAGCCATGTTTATTCCGAAATAAGTGGAGAAAGCAATAAGAGCTAAGAATAATGCACCTAATACCCAACCTACGTTTCTCAATTTTGTTTTTGGAGATAATAGTTTTACGCTTAATAATCCGAAAAGAAGAGCAGGAATCAGACTTCCTATAGTAATTATAGCCATGATTACGTATTTCATTCCGTTGTTATCGAAATAGAAATTCATTTCACTAACAGGAGGAAAATCATTATTTCCCATGAATCCAAAAGCTACGATAGAACCGATCAGAGAAGAAAATGCCATCAATCCGAAAATTCCACCAAGTATATATCGAATTACATTCCATGCACTATTTCCGGCAGAATTAATCAAAGGTTTGCTTTCGTTGTACATTTCTCCTACTTTTTGTCCTGCTTCATTGGTAAATTGTACAATTTTATTGGATTCTTCTTTTATGGTGTCAAAATTCACAGGCTTTCCCTTCATTTTCAAAAAATCGGAAGTAGATTGTGCTTTTGGAAGCACCGCCCAAAGAATAACATAAAGTATGATAATCAAAGTCGTGGAAATGGCAGCTGTAAAAAGACCAGTTATAGCCAATAGTAACCAAATTACACGCATCCAACTGATATCCATTCCTGTATAATGAGCCAAACCAGCGCAAACACCGCCTAATTTTGCATTTTCAGGATCACGGAAAAGTTGTTTTTTTCCATCAGTGTAAGCTGTTTTTTGAGATTTTTTAGAGCTTTTGTCAGAATAATAGGTTTCTTCCTGTTCTTCGATAGCTTCAGGAGTTCCTAATTGTGCAATTACTTTTTCTACATCATCATTGTTGATTACTTCACGCTTTCCAAGAGAATCATTGAAAATTTCTACCATTCTGATTTCGATATCGTGCATTACTTCATCGGCTTCAGAAGCATCCAGCGAATTTCTCAACGCTGCAAGATAATCGCTTAGTTTTATATATGCATGCTCCTCAATCATAAATGAGAAACCTGCGAGTCCTATTGAGAGTGTCTTGTTCATTTTTTAAGTTTTTTTGAATTATCCTTACTGTTATACAGTCTGGTTATTGTTTTTTGTAATTTGATTTACAGAATCTGTGAGTTCATTCCAAGTATTTTGCAGTTCTGTAAGGAAAATTTTTCCTTTTTCGGTGATCTGATAGTACTTTCTTGGTGGTCCGCTCGTAGATTCTTCCCATCTGTAAGTGAGAAATTCGCCGTTTTTCAATCTTGTGAGGAGAGGATAAAGTGTGCCTTCCACCACATCCAGTTTTCCTTTTTTGAGCTCGTCTATCAAATCCGAAACGTACATTTCTTTTTCGCAAATCAAACTCAAAATACAGAATTCCAGAATTCCTTTACGCATTTGCGCTTTTGTGTTTTCTGTGTTCATCTATTTTTGGAGTTATTAGTTAGTTAAACAATTAATTTACACTATTAAAAAGTTATACCTTTAACTTTACATGACAAAGATATAAAATAAAAATGGTATCATGCAATACAAAGTAGTAAAATAATTTTAAAAATTTATTTAAAGCGTTGATTTTCAGTGGCAAAAATTTTGGAGGGCAGAATTGTAAAAATGAAAAAGAGAATACTAAACCTATCATTCCATAGAAAGCTCAACGGAATCTAAAATTTGAAAATTCAGATTTCTATGGGATGATAAGCAATTGACTAATTGTAAAAATACAGATGATAAATAGTAAAGAAAACTAAATTCTTTCCAATTCATCAGCATCAATGGTTGTTTTGAAAGTTCCGTAATTTACGATTACCTTGTTTTTGGAAATTTTTTCAATTGTTCCCACACTTGTACTTCCTGTGATACGGACACGTTGTCCTACTTTCATCCAAAGAGCGCGATCGGTTTTGCGTTTTTCTTCCAGTTTTTCGTTGGTTTCGGCAATTTTTTCCTTGATGTCTTCTTTTTTCAGTTGTTGTGTGATTTTCCGTTTGATTACTTGCAGACGTTTGCTTTCATCTTTATCAGAATCAAGTTTCCTGAATTTTTCCTGTTCAAGAAGTTTCACGAAATCTTTCACTACATCTTTTCGGGATTTTCCCTTTGTATAGCTATCGATGAATGCCTCAATCTTATTCCCGAACTGCAATTTTCTGTGTTCTTCTTCATACAATTTTTGAAAGTTGAATAACTTTTGCTGAAGCTGTTCGTTCAGTTTTTGAAGATTGTCGCGTTTGTCTTCCACAGATTCTTTCTTCTCTGCAAGATCAGACTTTAGTTTTTCGACTTCAAATTTTTCCTGCTGAAGTTTTACAATAGTTTTGTCAAGATTTACAACATCTTTTTCTATTTTTTTCTTTGCAGAATGTATGATGAATCTTGGAATTTTATTTTTTTCGGCAACCTCAAAAGTAAATGAACTTCCCGCTTGTCCTACTTCCAGTTTGTACATCGGTTCCAACGTATCTTCATTGAAAAGCATTGCCGCATTTTGAGCATTCGGAAGTTGCTCTACCACTAATTTTATATTGGTATAATGCGTTGTAATAATGGCAAAACTTTTTTTGTCATAGAAAAATTCAAGGAAACTTTCTGCTAAAGCACCACCCAATTCAGGATCTGAACCTGTTCCGAATTCATCAATCAGTAAAAGTGTATTGGCATTAGCTTCACGAATGATTCCCGACATTTTTCGAAGCCTTGAAGAATAGGTAGAAAGATGATTTTCAATAGACTGATTATCACCAATATCTGTCATTATTTTTTCAAAGAAAAACATTTCAGATTTTGGATGTACAGGAACTAAAATTCCACTCTGAATCATCAATTGAAGCAATCCTACTGTTTTCAAAGTAATTGATTTTCCTCCTGCATTCGGTCCGGAAATACAGATGATTCGGTTATGCTCTGTTAAAGTAAGAGTTTGAGGGAAAATGGTTTTATTTTCCGCTTTATTTCTTAAAAATAGTAAAGGATGGAAAGCATCTTTTAACCTCAGAGTTTTGTGGCGGTTTATCTTTGGTAAAACCCCGTTAATTTTTTCTGCAAATTTTGCTTTGGCTCTCGTTAAATCAAGATCAAAAATATAGGTTTGATATTCTGAAAGTTGTTGCTGAAATTCGGCTAATTCGGCGGTAAGTTTTCTCAAAATCCGGTCGATTTCCTTTTTTTCTTCCTCTTCATTTTCACGAAGTTTGAAGTAGTGTTTTACCACATTTTCCGGCTGAATGTAAGTAATAGAGCCTGTTTTTGAAATTCCTAAAACTCTTCCCGGAACTCTTTTTTTGAAGCCTGATTTTACGGCCAAAACTCTTTGGTCTTCAATAATGCTTTCGCGGATATCATCTAAAAATTCGCTTTGTCCGTAAGTGGTCAAAGCCCGATTGAAGTTTTCCTGAATGGTTTTTTTAGCATGTTGAATCTCCGTTCTTAATCCTTTTAAAGTGGAAGAAGCCTCACTTTTTACCTCACCAAAACGATTGAAAACTTTATCAATTTTTTCAATAATTTCTTTTTTAAATTCTAATACGGAAACTTCTTCTGAAAGCGTAGGAAATGTTTCCAAAAGAGTGGGGAAAAATTTCTGAAGTTTCCCAATCTGCTCAGTAATGGTTTTTATTTTGATAAATGAATTATTCTCCAAACGAAAATTTTCAATGAGCATCAGTTTTAATTCAGTTTCAATATCTTCATATTCATCAAACGGAATTGCATTTGAGCTTTCAAAACTGGTAAGATATTCTGAAGTTTTTTTCAAAGAAAGTTCGGCCTCGTCAATTTGCATTGGATGAAGTCCGAGAATTTTTTCCCTCGTTTTTGGGGAATAAGCAAAAGGAGAAATTTCCGAAAGCAGTTCCGGAAATTCTAATTCATTTAAATCTTCTTGATTAATATTCACGGTGCAAATTTAGTGAGAAATTTGAAAATGAGTTAATTTGAGAATTTGAAAGTGATTGTTTTTGCTTTATTGAACCGCAAAAGTTTCAGTACATTTTACACTTTAGTTGTTGTAAGACTTTTTTTCCTACAAAGAAGAACACATTAGTTTCTGAAAATCTTTGATTTTCTTCTTAGTGTGAGCTTTATTGTTTTCAATGTTTTACTTTCTTAATTTTTCTAATGTGTTTAGAGAAAATCTTTGTGACTTTTATGGTTTCAGTGCATTTTACACTTTAGTCGTTGTAAGACTTTTTTTATTGCAAAGAAGAGCACGTTAGTTTTTGAAAATCTATGATTTTCTTCTTATGTGAACTTTAGTATTTCAATGTTTTACTTTCTTAATTTTTCTAATATGTTTAAAGTAAACTTTTATGACTTTTGTGGTTTCAGTGCATTTTACACTTTAGTTTTTATAAGAAGTTTTTTCCAACAAAGAAGAACACGTTAGTTTTGAAAATCTTTGATTTTCTTCTTATGTGAACTTTATTGTTTTCAATGTTTTACTTTCTTAATTTTTCTAACGTGTTTAAAGGAAATCTTTATGACTTTTGTGGCTCAGTTTTTATTACATTTGAAGCATGAAACTGGAAACTGAAAGACTACTATTAAAAGAAATCAATGAAAGTCACGTTGAAGATATTTTGAAAATTCGGAGTAATGAAGTGATTAATCAGTTTGTGAGAAGAAATTCTCCTAAAAGCAATTATGATGCGCTTCAGTTTATTTTAATGATTAAAGAAAGAACCCAAAATAATCAGACTTATTATTGGGGAATTTCTTTAAAAGATCCACAAAACCTTATTGGAACGATCTGTCTCTGGAATTTTTCCGAAGACCGAACAGCTGCAGAAGTCGGTTACGAATTATTGCCTGATTATCATAAAAAAGGAATTATGTCCGAAGCGTTGAAAGCTGTTTTAGATTTCGCTTTTAATGATTTACATCTGCATAAAATTTTCGCGATGACACATAAATTTAATGAAAACTCAAAAGGTCTTCTTTTGAAACATGATTTTGTTTTGGAAGAGGGGAAAGTAGATGAAGATGTTCCGGAAAATTTGGTTTTTAGTTTGAGGAAAGATAGGTAGAATATTTTGAAAATGAGTATATTTGTTTTAGAATAGAAATAGTTTTTTTATTGGAATAATTATTTTCATTATAATATATGCATTATGAATCTTGCAACCGAAAAAAATGAAATCATAAAATGGATCAATTCTCTTGAAAATCCTTTTATTATTGCTGAAATTAACAAAATCCGTAAAAGAGAAAATTTTGATTTTGAAAAGGAGTGGGAACGTAGCATTTCAGGAGAAGAGCTAAAAAAGAGAACAAAAGATTTCCTTAAAACATTACCTTGGAAAAAGTAATTGTTCAGTATTTACCAGAAGTTGAAAATTATTTAAACGAACTTATTTATTTACTTTTCCAAAAAGAATATTTCAGCTATTTGGAAACTTCTTTGGACTATGTTGATGAGATTATAGATTTTATAGACCACAATATTTCTCTTTTTCCACATAAAAAAACACCTCTTCATCTAATAGAATTTGGTTCAAAGTATATATTCTACAAAGTTAATAATCATACAACTTGGTATATTTTTTTTGAAAATTTTGAAAATCGATATTTGATAACTCATATAACTAATAATCACACAGAAATTATTAAATTTTTGTAAATATTACAATTTCACTCATAAAACATGACCTGGACAGAAGTTTTAGCCCCCATAAAAAACACAGAATATTTTAAAACTCTTTGGGAAAAAGTAAAACAAGAATATGCAGCCTCAAAAGTTTTTCCTCCAAAAAATCAGATTTTCAGAGCATTAGAACTTACACCTTTTGACGATGTTGAGGTGGTGATTATCGGGCAAGATCCTTATCATAATGATTTTCAGGCAAATGGTTTGTGTTTTTCTGTTTCGGAAAATGTTTCTGCACCACCTTCACTGAAAAATATTTTCATCGAATTAAAAGACGATTTAGGAATTGTAAGAACTTCCAAAGAATTGGACGATTGGGCAAAACAAGGCGTGTTGTTACTAAATGCTACTTTAACGGTTCGTGCTCATTCTCCAAATTCGCACAAAGATCTGGGTTGGGAAAAATTTACGGATTTTATTATTAAAGAAGTTTCGTATAAAAAGGAAAATGTAGTATTTGTGTTGTGGGGAGCTTTTGCACAAAAAAAAGAGGAACTCATAGATTCCTCAAAACATTTTATTTTAAAATCTGCACATCCGTCTCCATTTTCAGTTCACAGAGGTTTTTTCGGAAGCCGTCCCTTTTCCAGAATCAATGAATATTTGATTTCAAAAGGCAAAAAACCAATTTCCTGGTAAATGTATTAATTGTTTTCAATTTGATTTTCAGTAAGTTTCTGAATGGAAATACCTATAATGTAATTATCAGAATTTTTTGAACGGGTTACTTCTTTCAATTCAATTTTATATCCATTGAAAACCGCTGTTTTTGAATAATTTTTGGAAGGCATTGTCATTGTCGCTAATGAAACCTTCATTGGTCTCGTAGCAATTCCCATTAGTTCTATTTCCGCAATTGCCACTCCTGCCCAAACACATTGTACATCTTCCGGACATCTACTGTCTTCGGAAATGGAATGAAAGGTTACATTCATTTCGTATTCTTTCAAAAACTTGTTTTCACCTTCTTTTAGATAGATAATTTTTCCATTGTTCTCATTATCTGATGCTTTTGATTCTGTAGCAGAAGTATTTTCCGTTTTTACGTTCCGGCTTTTGCATGAATTGCAAAACATTAAGCCAACAAGTAGAAAAGCCAGAAAAGAAAATTTGTAAAACATAATTTTAGCGTTTAATAATATCATAGACAACGACCAAAAACATTGCCAAACCAACCACGAAGCTAAATCCGGTTCCGTATATGAATCCTATAAATGAACCTTTCACAGAGTTCCAGGCTTTCTTTTTATCATTGGCATCATGCAATAATTCTCCGATAAAAACACCGGCAAACATTCCTATCAAAAAACCTAAAGGAATTGGTATAAAAAACATTCCGACCAAAGTCCCAACTACAGAACCAATACTTCCCCAGCGTGTTCCTCCATACTTTTTGGTGGTTTTTGCAGGGATTATATAATTCAGAATAGCAGAAGCTATAGTTAAAATGGTGAAAATCCAAATGTAAATCATGGATAGATTGGAACTTGTTCCAAATTTATACAACAAAAGCCCGGCTAAACTTAGAATTAATCCGGGTAATACAGGGAGAAAAGTTCCGAGCATTCCTACAACAAGTAGAATTAAACTTATAATAATAATTGGTCCTTCGTTCATTTTTTTAATTTGGAATAAAAATAATCATTTAATGGATATAAGCGATGGGAAATTCTTATTTTTGTATAGATGAAAAATCAGATTATAGACACCAAAGATTTATTGCAGAGAATAAGCGATATGATTCATTATTTCATATCTGAAAATTTTCCTGATGATTTTATTCTTGTTTTTCAGATTTTTTCAAAATTTATTGCCCTTTTTTTTGTTGTTTATTTATGTTTTTTTGTAACTAAAATAGCTATCAATACTTTTTTTAAACTGTTTTTGGATGAAGATCGTTTTCCGATCATGAAATCGATCTACAGAGCAAAAATTACTAATTCTGTAGCGTATCTATTTGCTTTATTAATAGGAAGTTACGCTCTTTATTCTATATTTTACAGACATCCGAAAAGTTTTGTGTTTTTGGAAAGAGCGGTAAGTCTGGCTATTGTTTTTGTTTGTGCAGGAATGGCATTTCGATCTTTGAAAGCATGGGAATATTATAATTATATCAAGAAAGATTTTTATAAAAATTTTGCACTGAAAACCATTTCTGAAACTGTAAAAATTATAGGAATTTTTATATTCAGCATTATCAGTATCTGTGTGATTTTCGGAATTGGCAGTTCTACTGTTTTAGGAAGTTTAGGAGCAATTACTGCGGTTATGGTGCTTATTTTCAGGGATACTATTTTAGGATTCATTACAGGATTGCATGTAGCTACCAGTAAAGCGTTAAAAGTAGGAGATTGGATCGGCATTCCTAAATATAATTTGGAAGGAACTATTGAAGATATTAATCTATTGACCACGAAAATTCAGAATTTTGACAAGACGGTTTCCACTATTCCAACGTATGATTTGATGAGTACGGAAGTGAAAAACCTTCAGGTAATGACGGAAAGTAATACCAGAAGAATTAAAAAATCCCTGATCTTCAATATAAAATCTTTCAAATTTTTGGATGAAGAAATGTTTCAAAGATTAATGAAAATCAATCTTATTTATGAATATCTTTCCAAGAAACATGACGAGATCAGTAAAGAAAGAAGCCGTATTGAAAATCCTGAACTGATTATCAATGGACATCAGCTCACCAATATTGGGGTTTTTCGGATCTATGCCTATAATTATCTTAGAAACAATCCAAAACTAGATCAGCAAAGTCCAATGATTGTAAGACAGTTGGATATTACTTCACAAGGTTTGCCCTTGGAAATTTATTGTTTTACCAATGATTCTGATTGGGAAAACTTTGAAAGAATACAAGCGGATATTTTCGATCATCTTATGGTGGCTTCTCAAGAATTTGATCTGGAAATTACCCAAATAGCAATGAAAATTTAATAGAATATAAAATGACAAAACTAAGTGTCAATATCAATAAAATAGCCACGCTTCGAAATGCAAGAGGCGGAGATGTTCCAAGTGTAACTCAAGTTGCCATTGATGCGCAAAAATTTGGAGCGCAAGGAATTACCATTCATCCAAGACCGGATGAAAGGCACATTACGAAAAAAGATGTGTATGATTTGAAACCATTGGTTACGACAGAATTTAATATTGAGGGAAATCCGCATCGTCCGTTTATTGATATGGTTTTGGATGTAAAACCGGATCAGGTTACTTTAGTTCCGGATGCAGATGACGCTATTACTTCCAATGCAGGCTGGGATTGTAAAATGCATTTAGGTTTTTTGAAAAATGTAATTTCAGAATTTAAAAATGCAGGAATCAGAACGTCTATTTTTTTAGACCCTAATCCTGAAATGGTGCAATTTGCCGCAGAAACAGGAACCGATAGAATAGAACTGTACACAGAAGCGTACGCAAAAAATTATGCAAATAATAAAGAAGAAGCCATAAAAACATATTATGAAACGGCTTTGGAAGCTACGAAATATAATTTAGGAATAAATGCGGGACATGATTTAAGTTTAGAAAATTTGAAATATTTTTCGGATACCATTCCAAATTTACTTGAGGTTTCCATTGGTCATGCTTTGATTTCAGAGGCTTTGTATTTGGGATTGGAAAATACCATTCAGGCGTATCTGAAACGTTTAGCGAAATGGTAAGATTATATACGCTCGTAAAGAGTTAATTTTTTAAATTTGTAAAATGAATCAAAATATAACCATAAATGATTTTTCAAAGCATCTTTTTTGGGATGTGGATTTGGATTCTTTTGATTTGGAAAAGCATAAAGTACAAATGATACAAAAGGTTATAGAATATGGAAAAATTCAAGATTGGTATTTACTGAAATTATATTATGGATTGGATACGATTAAGGAAGTTTCCGTAAATCTTCGGAGTTTAGATGCTGTTTCACTTTCGTTTCTATCAACCATTTTCAAAATCGACAAATCCGAATTCAGATGCTACAAACACAGACAGTTAGTCCAAAATTATTGGAACTCTTAAATAATATAATGAAATCAGAAATTTTTTCTGATTTTATTTTAGTAGGAGGTACAGCTTTAGCTTTGCAAATTGGTCATAGAAATTCCGTAGATATCGATTTGTTTGGTAAATGTACAATTGATGCTGATTCTTTCATAGAAGAGCTTTCTGAATTTGGAAAAGTTGAAAAAATTCAACAAACGAAAAACCTTTTAATTGTAATGATAGATAATATTAAGGTTGATTTTGTAAATTATAAATATCCTTTTCTTAAAAACTTTTCTGTTGTTGATAACGTAAGACTAGCCTCAACACAAGATATTGCAGCAATGAAATTGAATGCAATTTCTGGTAGAGGAAGCAAAAAAGATTTTATTGACTTGTTTTTTTTGTTAGAAGAATACTCATTAGATGAAATGCTGAGGTTTTATGATAAAAAATATGAAGAAGGTTCTTATTTTATGGTAATGAAAAGTTTAACCTATTTTGATGATGCAGATTCTCAAGAAAGTCCAAAGGTATATAGAAATTTCGACTGGGAATTTGCAAAAAAGAAAATTTTAGATGAGTTTTATAAACTTTAATTTCAAATGATTTTACACTCAAAAATATACGGCGAAGATAAAGCCGGAACACCACTTCTCGTCATTCACGGATTTCTCGGAATGTTGGATAATTGGGGAAGTTTCGGAAAGGAAATGGGAGAATTTTTTCCTGTTCATCTTTTAGATTTACGAAATCACGGTAAAAGTTTTCATTCCGATGAAATGTCGCATGATGATTTGGCTCACGATATTTTGCATTACATGCAGCATTATGGTTTTGAAAAAGTGAATCTTCTCGGGCATTCTTTGGGCGGAAAAGCGGTAATGCAGTTTGCTATTAAATATCCTGTAAAAGTAGATAAACTGATTGTGGTAGATATTTCTCCGAAAGCATATCCTCCTCATCATCAAGGAATTTTGAAAGCACTCGAAAGTGTGGATTTTGAAAAAATAAATTCCCGACAACAAGTGGAAGAAATATTGGCTCAATACATTCCTGAAAAATCGGTGATTCAGTTTTTGGCGAAAAATCTATACTGGACAGAAGATAAAAGACTGAATTGGAGATTCAACCTGAAAACATTGACGGAAAAGTATAACGATTTCGTTTCCAATGCTATAAAATTTGGAGTTTTTACGGGAGAAACTTTGTTCATTTCCGGAGCAAATTCCAATTATATTCTTCCTCAGGACGAATTTCAGATCAAGCAGCAGTTTCCAAATTCCAAGATCGTTAAAATTCAAAATGCAGGACATTGGGTTCAGGCAGACAATCCCAAAGATTTTAATGAAGTAGTAAAAAATTTTTTGATTTAAAAATATATAAAACCTAACAACCAACAACAATCAACTAACAACAATCAACCAATAATGATCTTTGTAACCGGAGCTACAGGAATTTTAGGCAGAGTGATCGTTCTCGAACTTTTGAAAAAGGGAAAAAATGTCCGTGCTGCAAAGCGGTCAAATAGTAATCTTGACGAAGTTAAAAATTCTTTCCGTTTCTATGTGGAAAATCCGGATGAATATTTCAACAGAATTGATTGGATGGATATTGATTTTTTCAATCAGGAAAATCTGAAACAGGCTCTGCAAAATGTGGATGAAGTTTATCATGCTGCTGCAAAAGTGAGCTTTCATCCTGATGATAAAAAAGAAATGTACCGTACCAATATTGAAGGTACAAAACAATTGCTGTTTGCTTGTGAAGAATCTTCTGTGAAGAAATTCTGTTTCATCAGTTCCATTGCGGTTTTGGATGGCTTTAACGAACATGGAGAGATGGATGAAGGATCTGATTATAATGCTAAACTGAATCATTCTCCTTATGCTACTTCCAAACATTTTTCTGAGATGGAAGTTTGGAGAACTTCTGCGGAAGGAATGAATACCGTAATCATAAATCCCGGAATGATTATCGGAAGCGGAAACTGGAAACAAAGCAGCGGTGAACTTTTCAAAACTTCTGAAAATAATTTTACTTTTCCGGGAGGTTCGGCTTACGTTGATGTTCGGGATGTAGCGGAAATTGCTATTGAATTAATGGAAAAAAATATTTTTGGAGAGCGCTTTATTGTGGTTTCGGAAAATGTAAAGTATATTGATTTTGGAAAAATGGTGAGAGAAAAATTAGGATTAAAACCTCAGAAAATTATTTCCAAATCTCTTTTAGAAATTGGCTTTTTCCTGAATAAAATTTTAGGATGGCTCATTTCGCCACTTAGAATGGTAACAAGATATAATATTGATGCAGTGTTGGGTTTTAATACCATTTCCAACGAAAAAATAAAAAAAGAACTGAATTACAAATTCATTCCGGTAAAGGAAAGTATAGATTTTCATTTGAAAAATTATATAGAAGATAAAAAATAAGTTTCCGAATTAAAAACTGATTTTTTAGCGATGAAGTTGCGGAATGATAATAAAATAAATTTTTATAACAAAGAAGGTGCAAAGCACCGAAATACTATCTTAATGGAAAGAAAATTTTTAGGAAATTCTGTTTATACAATTACAGATCAGCAAGTTTCGGAAAGTTGTCCGTCCAATATCGCACTTATTAAATATTGGGGAAAATACGATAACCAGATTCCTGCAAATCCGAGCATAAGTTATACACTCAATAATTGCAAAACCATTACCACCATTGAGTTTTTTGCTAACGAGCCATTTTCTGTGCAGACATTTCTTGGAGAAAATGAAGAGAAAAAATTTGCTGAAAAAATCGAAAAATATTTTACTTCTATCGAAAAATATCTTCCTTGGATTTTGAAAGGTAAATACATGATCAGAACCGAAAATACTTTTCCGCACAGTTCGGGAATTGCAAGTTCGGCTTCCGGTTTTGGAGCGATTGCAAAATGTTTGATGAGTTTAGATCAAATTTTTACAGCTGAAAACCATCAACCAACAACCATCAACCAAAAAGCTAGCTTTTTAGCAAGATTAGGAAGTGGAAGCGCATGCAGAAGTTTGTATAACGGATTGATAGTTTGGGGAAAAACCGAAGAAGTTTCAGGAAGTTCAGATTTGTATGCAGTGGAATATCCAAATGAAGAAATTCATCCTATTTTTAAAAATTTTAATGATTGGGTTTTGCTGATTCATGAAGGTCAAAAATCGGTTTCTTCTACTGTTGGTCATGGTTTGATGAAAACTAATCCTTATGCGGAGAGACGTTTTCAGGAAGCTCACGAAAATTTTGCAAAACTGAAAACCATACTTTCTTCCGGCGATATGGAAGGTTTTATAAAATTGGTGGAACATGAAGCGCTCACACTTCACGCCATGATGATGATGAGTGATCCTGCATTTATTTTAATGAAAACCGGAACGTTGGAAGTCATCAATAAAATCTGGGAATTCCGCAGAATTACAGGATTGGCTTTGTTTTTCACATTAGATGCTGGCGCGAATGTTCACTTGCTTTTCCCGAATGATATTGATAATGATAGAATTACAGATTTTATCAAAACAGAATTGATTCCATTAACCCAAAATGGTGGTGTTGTAAAAGATGTGATGAGGTTTTAAGAATTTTTAAGATTGGATGTTTAGATATGAAACTATAACGTAATAATGAGACAGCATTTTTGTCATTCCGTAGGAATCCAAACACAAAAATATGATTGAATTTTCAGAAGGTATTTATACATTTTATGTTTATATCTTGACCAACAAAAACCGAACTGTTCTTTATACCGGAGTTACGAATAATCTTCATTCAAGATTACAGCAACATAAAAATAAAACGAATCCAAATAGTTTTACAGCAAAATATAATGTTGAATTTTTGATTCATTATGAAAAATATGATTGGATTCATCAAGCTATTGAACGTGAAAAGGAAATAAAAAATCTGTCAAGAATGAAAAAGCTTGAACTAATTAGAGATACAAATCCTAATTTAGAATTTTTGAACGAACTATTTCAAAATGAAATTTAGATTCCTACGGAATGACAAATATTGAGCAAGATTCTATTTTTTACAAAAATTATTATGAAAAAACGAGCACTTATATTTCTAATATTCATTTCCTTTTTCGGGAATGCCCAAACCGTAACAGAACCTCAAAAATATCATAAAAAAGAATGGTCTCAATCGTATGAACCTTTCAGAATTGTGGGAAATTTGTACTACGTTGGTACTTATGATTTGTCTTCTTATCTCATTGTCACCAACAAAGGAAATATCCTTATTAATACCGGATTGGCAGATTCTTATCCTCAAATAAAATCAAATATTGAAAAGCTGGGATTCAAATACAAGGACATAAAAATTTTAAGTCTTACTCAGGCTCATTACGATCATACCGGTGCAATTGCTGACATCAAAGCGGATACCGGAGCAAAATTATATGCGGATCAAGCCGATGGAGAAATTTTAGAAAATGGTGGCAAAACCGATTATGAATTGGGAAAATATGGAGTTACATTCAAACCCGTAAAACCAGATGTTCTATTGAAAGATAAAGGTAAAATAAAATTAGGAAATACAACTTTGACTTTGCTGCATCATCCTGGTCACACAAAAGGTTCTTGTAGTTTTATCTTCGAAATGAAGGATGGAAACAAAAAGTATAAAGTGCTGATTGCGAATATGCCTTCCATTATTATCGATCATAAATTCTCTGAAGTGGCTGCTTATCCGAATATTCAAAAAGATTATGCTTATACATTCGAAGCCATGAAAAAACTGGATTTTGATATTTGGGTGGCTTCTCATGCAAGCCAGTTTGATTTGCACGAAAAACATAAAGAAGGTGATGCTTACAATCCGAAAGTATTTATGGATAAAGAGATTTTTTTCAAATATCTTAAAGAATTGGAAGATGATTATAAAGAAAAGGTAAGTGAAGATTCAAAATAAAAATATTCCATTCATCGTTTATAAAATAAAAAAGAATGAGGAATAAATTTCTACTATGTAATTTTATTTTTATTTTCGGTTTGGTTATTCTTTTTCTCAATGACCATTTTTTGAAATTATATTTTCATAATTGGTTTACAGGAAAACTATCAGATGTTATGGGAATTATTTTGTTGCCTTTTTTGTTAACTTTCTTACTTCCGAAACTTCGTCAGAACTCTATTTATATCACAGCATTGTTTTTTACCTTTTGGAAGTCTTCTTATTCTGAAAAGTTTATAGAAATTTATAATGCAGTTTCACCAATTTCTGTTTTTCGAATTACAGATTATACAGACTTATTTGCTTTATTTTTTCTTTTTATTCCGTACTTTTTTATAAAAAACCAAGATAGGACCAAATGGTTTGAAATAATGAAAGTATCATCAATTTTTATTCTTGTTCCGAGTATTTTTGTTTTGATGTCAACTTCACCACCACGTTATTACAATTATGTTCCTTACACTGGTAATATTACATTTTCAAGTTTTACTATTAAATTTAAAGGAAAATCAAGCGATGATGTTTTAGCAGAATTGAAAAAAAGAAATATTTCTGTTCGAAAAGATACAGTAAGAATTATTTCTAAAAACAAGTACCAATTAATATCAAACGGAAAAGTGGAGATAGAAAATATTAAATCTAAAAGAATATTATATAAATTTTCACAGGATACCTTGAAATTAAATATTGAAAAATTAATTGCAGAATACAATTGGTTTGTGATAGATAGTTTGAAACTTAATGATGAAGTTGTAAAAAATATTCAATTTGAAGTTGGAACTTACTCTACCAATACAGGAAAAGAGTCCATACTTACCATTCATGGACTTACTACCCAGAAAAAGCTGAGTGACAATAGCGTTAATCGAAAATTGAGAAAGATCTATAAATCCGCATTAAGAAAAGAATTTACTCTTTATTAAACAATGAAAATCCATCACATTGCCATAATCTGTTCCAATTACGAAGTTTCCAAAAAATTCTACACAGAAATTTTAGGATTGAATATCATTCGTGAAGTGTATCGCAAAGAAAGGCAATCTTACAAACTGGATTTAGCAATCGGAGAGCATTACTGCATCGAATTATTTTCTTTTCCGAATCCGCCAAAACGTCCTTCCAGACCAGAAAGTTGCGGACTTCGACATCTTGCTTTCGCAGTGGAAAATGTAGAAAATAAAAGAAATGAATTATTAGAAAAAGGATTGGATTGTGAAGAGATCCGAATTGACGAATTCACCAAAAAAAAATTCTTTTTTACTTCTGATCCTGATGATTTACCGCTGGAATTTTACGAAATTTGAAAGATGAAACTTTTTTATGTTATTCTCGGCGCCACTCCACAAGGAAGAAATATCGAACAGCATGATGTTTTCTTCGGAATTGCTGAAAATTTTGAAGATCTGATTCCCGAAATGAAAAATTTCTGGAAAGACGCTAAAATCCATATTGACTGTTATCAGGAAGTAAAATTCGCAGATGGTTACGAAGTAAAAATTGTGGAGAAACATTTTACAAAAAATGAAGACCAATTATTTTTCATCAATCTTGGCGGATACAAACCCGGTTTTTTTGAAGAATTTCATGAGCAGCATTTAATGGTGGGAAAATCTATGGGAGAAGTCATCCAAAGAGTAAAACAAACGGAATTCTACAAAACAATGGGATTTGAAAATGCGGTAAGTCATGTAGATGATAAACACGGAGTGGATATTGATGATATTTTTAATGTAAATGATTTATTATCCGATTCTACCAAAGAAAAATATTCCATTGTATTGGAAAAATCTACAGAAATTTCTCAAGAAAATAAAATGAAAATCGGATATCTGAAAATTTAATAAAATTTCTATGAAAATTATTGCCTTCATTTTTATGTCAATTTCATCGGTTTTGTCTGCGCAAAATTCGGATGAAGAATTGGTGAAAAGCAGTATCCATTCACTTTTTGCAGCTATGAAAAATGCCGATTCTGAAGCATTGAAAAGTGTTTTTTCTCAATCGGCAATATTACAGACGATTACTAAAAATGGAGAAGTTCGGAATGAAAATATTGCGGATTTTATTTCCAGTATCGGAAAATCCGAAAAAGGAATTTTGGACGAAAGAATCTCTTTTTCTACCATAAATATTGACGGAAATCTGGCTTCTGTTTGGACTCCCTACGAATTTTACTATAAAGGAAATTTTTCGCATTGCGGCGTGAATAGTTTTCAATTGGTGAAGGAAAACGGAATTTGGAAAATTCAATATATCATTGATACCAGAAGAAAAGAAAATTGTAAAAAATAATGTAGGAACGTGCCAAAAGGCACGTTCAAAAAATATAAAAATTAAAAATGAAAATCGGAATTTTAGGAGGCGGTCAGTTGGGAAGAATGTTCATTCAGGAAGCGTTGAAATACGACGATGAATTTTATGTTTTAGATCCAAATCCTGAATGTTCTTGTGCCAATATTTCTCATTTTACTCAAGGCAATTTCAATAATTATGATGATGTTCTTAATTTCGGAAAAGATAAGGATGTTCTTACTATTGAAATAGAGCATGTAAATGTGGAGGCTTTAGAGATTCTTGAAAATGAAGGTGTTAAAGTGATTCCGAATTCAAAGATCATTAAAATAATTCAGCAAAAAATTCTTCAGAAAAAATTTTACGAAGAAAATAGTATTCCTTCTCCTGAATTTGAAATCATGGATGGAAGTTCAGACGAAATAAAAATTGATTTTCCTTTCGTTCAGAAGCTCAATACTGGTGGTTATGATGGAAAAGGAGTTCAGGTCATTCGTAATGCAGAAAATCTGAAAAATCTCTGGACTCAAGAATCTGTTTTGGAAAATATGATTGATATTGATAAAGAATTATCCGTGATTGTTGCTAAAAATGAAAACGGACAAATCAAAATGTTTCCTGTTACCGAAATGGTTGCCGATCCAAAACTGAACTTATTGGATTTCAATATTTGTCCGGCTGAAATTTCAGAAAATACACAAAAGCAGATTGATACAATTTCAAAACAATTTATACAAAATGCAGATTCTTCCGGTTTATTTGCGATTGAATTATTTTTAGACAAAAATGGAAAAGTTTGGGTAAACGAAACTGCGCCAAGATTACACAATTCTGGGCATCAAAGTCAGGAAGGAAACTCCAATTCGCAATTTGAGCAGTTTTATCGTGTTCTGAAAAATTTACCTTTGGCTGATACTGATTGTTGTGGATTTTCAGGAATGCTGAATTTGGTAGGAGAAGAAGGATACTCCGGAAAAGTGAAGTATGAAGGTTTGGAAGAGGTTTTAAAATTACCCAAAACTTACGTTCATCTTTACGGAAAAAATGTAACAAAACCCGGAAGGAAAATGGGACACATCAATGTTTTGGCAGATTCCAGAGAAGAATTGATGGAGAAATTAATTCATATAAAATCTTTGGTAAAAGTAGTTTCGGAATAAATAGCACAATGGTCATTCTGAACGAAAGGAAATGTAGAGAAGAATCTCTAAATTTTCGATATTTTCTCCGTAAAAACGACAAAATAAACTTTAAAACAAAAATCATGAAACTTAAAATCGTATTTATTTTACTGACAATCAGTGTTTTTTCATTTGCTCAGGTTTCCGAAAATGATGACTTGTATAAAACCATTATAAAACTGGATTCTCAGATTTTTGAAGAAGGCTTCAATAAATGCGATCAATCCTCTTATGAAAAAATTGTAAGTGATGATTTGGAATTTTATCACGATATTGGCGGAATCACAAATGGAAAAAAAGATTTCACAATTTCTATTAAAAACAATATCTGCAATTCTCCGGATAAGCCAAACAGAGAATTGGTAAAATCCAGTTTGAAGATTTATCCATTATACAAAAACAATATTTTGTATGCAGCAATTGAAGAAGGAACTCACCATTTTTCCATTTTGAAAGATCAAAAGAGAACAACAGTCGGAACAGCAAAATTTTCGATTTTATGGATTCTTGAAAACAATCAGTGGAAAATGAAACGAGTATACAGCTATGATCATCATCCGATCAATTAGGAAGCTATATTTTTCGATTTAGACTTTTCCGGTTTATAATTTGTGATGAAAACTCCGCAAATAATCAAAATTGCAGCGATGATAAATTTCATGGAAATAGTTTCGTCCAAAACCAAACATCCTAAAAGAATAGCAATAATGGTATTGATATAAGAAAGTATGGAAACTTGTATCGGTGTAATTTTGGTTAAAGCATAATGAAATGCAAAAAATGTAATGACAGAGCCAAAAATTCCAAGATAGATCACTGCTAAAATACTGTTGGAAGTCCACGCTTTGAAATCAATTTTTTCGGAAAAAATAAAAGCAAGAATGGTCTGGATAATTCCGGCAAAAGCAAACTGATAAAAAAGATTCAGAGAAATATTTCCACCTTGAATATTTAATTTTTTAGTGTAAACTGTTCCTGCTGCCCAACCGGAAATGGCTAAAAACATGAGGATCATTCCGTTCCTGAAATCCGGATTGATAAGATCTTTCAATCCGTCCCAAAAAATAAAAAGAATTCCCGAAAAGCATAATAAAATTCCCGCTAATGCTCTGAAGCTGAATTTTTGCAAGCCTAAAGCCAGACTTCCCAAAAAAACCATAATAGGAGATGAAGCACTGATTAATGAAGCCAGACTACTACTTACATGTTCTTCTGCAAGTGTTGTGAATCCATTCGCTACAATGAGCATTAAGGACGAAAAAAGAATCTGATATCCAAAATTTTTCCAGCCGATCCATTTCAGTTTTTTCTGATAAATCAAGATCAGAAGCATGATAATGGCAGCTAATAATTGCCGGATTCCTGCAACAAACCAACCGGGAATACTTTCCACAGCTACCCGAATTCCTAAAAAAGTGGTTCCCCAAACTAGTGCTACCGTTAGTATAGCAAGATTCAGCTTATAATTCTTCAAAACAAAATAAAAACGGCGCAAAGATACCTAATTTATATGGAGAAGATTTATGTTTGAATTAAAATTTCAAAGGATTTTATATTTCATTATCTTTGAAGAAACTTAGAAAAATACGATATGGTCGGAATTATAATGGGAAGCCAAAGCGATTTGACAATTATGCAACAGGCGGCAGATTTTCTGAAAAATTTGGAAATTCCTTATGAACTTACAGTGGTTTCCGCACATAGAACACCGGAAAGAATGTTTGAGTATGCTAAATCTGCAAAAGAAAGAGGTCTGAAAGTAATTATAGCAGGAGCAGGTGGAGCAGCGCATTTGCCGGGAATGGTGGCAAGTTGTACGACACTTCCTGTAATTGGAGTTCCTATTTTATCCTCAAATTCTATAGATGGTTGGGATTCGGTTTTGTCTATTTTACAAATGCCTTCCGGAATTCCGGTAGCAACAGTTGCTTTAAATGGAGCTGTAAATGCAGGAATTTTAGCGGCAAAAATTATTGGAAGTTCTGATAATACTGTAGCTGAAAAACTTCAAAAATATCAAGATTCTTTAAAAGACAAAGTTTTAGACACAGTGGAAGAAATGAAAAAAAGTCACCCGAATAAATTTGATAAATAAGCTAAGTTAGAGTCTAAAATTAGTAGAAACGAACGGGTTTTATTCGTTTTAAAAGGAAAATTTTAGATCGGCTTTAGCCAAACTACACTATTTTCCCTCAAGGCACTATTTTATTTGAATTTTATTACAAATTTAATTTATAAAATTTTAGAAATCTCATTACAAAGCCATTCCAGCATTTCACGATCTTCTTTGGTAAAGGGATCAAGCTGATGAGAATCAATATCGATTTGTCCGATGTTTTTTCCATTTTTGAAAATAGGAACTACAATTTCGGATTTGGTATCTATAGAGCAACTGAGATAGTTGTCTTCTTTTGAAACATCAGGAACTACAAAAGTTTCATTAGAAACAGCTACTTGTCCGCAAATTCCTTTTCCAAAAGGAATTATGGTATGATCTGTATCTGCGCCGGAATACGGTCCTAAAATAAGCTCTTCTTTATCTCCGTTTCGGAAATAAAAGCCAGTCCAATTGAAATAAGAAATTTCCTGATCCAGAAGGTGACAAACCTTCTGCAATTTTTCTGTTGTATCATGTTTTGGACTTTCCAGAATGGACAAAAGCCTTTTTTTAATTTCTGACATTTTGATTTTTATTTAATCTGTTCTAATGTTACTTCATCTTTATATCCAAACATCCCTCGTTCTTTAATCATATCGGCAACACCTTCCGGAACTTGATTTTCCCATCCTGATTCTCCTTTTGAAATTTTCTTGAGAATATCTCGGGAATAGATCTCAGAATACTCGGGATTATAATTTTTAATATCAACAATCCGTTTATTCAGCTTAAAATATTTATACAATTCTTTTAAATTGTCGCTTACTTTCAGATTTTCAGAAGTCAAAATTTCGTGAGTTATAGGATCTTTATAAGGATATAAGAAAACGATCATATCTTTTCTAAAGAACTTCCCGAATGCTTCCAAAATTCCACCGGAGAGATTTTTGTAATACTCTTCATCAAAAACATCCAACAGATTATTTACACCCATTGCAATTCCGATTTTTTGGTTGGTATAGCTTGCAAAATAATCAATAAGACGATAGTATTCGGAGAAATTGGAAATGATTACATTATATCCCAATTGGCTTAAAACATCCACACGATCAAGAAAATCTCTTTCATCAATATCTCCGGAAGCTCGAAGATTGGCAATTGTAATTTCAAAAAGAACTTCCAGCTTTTCTGGGCTACATTCCGTATCTTTCATAAACATTTCAAGTCCGTTATTGAACATATCAATGTTTACCTTCGTTACAGGTCTGAAACTTCCCCTCACTGCAAAAATATTTTTTTTGTAGAGTAAATCTGCAGGTAGCATATTGGTTCCGTCTGGTGTGAAGATCACTGCTTCTGTCATTCCGGATTTTACAAGTTGCAGACTCATTAATCTGTTATCTACATACTCAAAAACTGGCCCCGAAAAATCAATCATGTCAATTTCCAGATTGTCTGTAGAAATATCGTCATACAGAGATTCTATAAGTTTTCTGGGATTATCATAATAATTAAAAGCTCCGTAAATGAGATTTACGCCTAAACTTCCTAAAGTTTCCTGTTGTAATGTAGCATCATTTTGATGAAATTTTACATGAATTACAATTTCATTGTAGCCTTCTTCAGGTATTGTTTGAAATCGAATTCCAACCCAGCCATGTCCTTTTAAGGTTTTATCAAAATTAATGGTGGTAACGGTATTAGCATACGAAAAATATCTTCTATCGGGCATATTTTCCCTTGGAATCCTTTCTTCGATAAGAGAAACTTCGTAACGGAGCATTTTCCGCAGACGATTCTGAGTTACATATCTATTTTTAGATTCCTTTCCATAGATGGCATCACTGAAATCTTTATCATAAGCAGACATGGCTTTTGCAATGGTTCCTGATGCTCCACCTGCCCGAAAAAAGTGACGAACAGTTTCCTGTCCTGCTCCAATTTCAGCGAAGGTTCCGTAGATGGTGGGATCTAAATTTATGACTAATGCTTTCTGTTTTGGGGTAAGTTTTTGTGTTACCAAAGACATTTTTATTTTTTTTGTAAATTTACCAAAATTAATACCATCTTCAAAGTATGAAGCTGAAATTTCTTGGTACTGGGACTTCGCAGGGAATTCCTGTAATTGGCTCTTATCATCCGGTTTGTCTTTCAAAAAATTATAAAGACAAGAGACTGAGGAGTTCAGTTTTAATAACAACAGATTCTGGAAAAAAAATTCTTATAGATTGTGGCCCCGATTTTCGTCAGCAAATGCTTGTAAATAGGGAAGAAGATATTCATTCTGTTCTAATAACGCATGAACATAATGACCATGTTATCGGTTTGGATGATTTGCGTCCTTTGATTTTTAAGAATGAAGCGAAGATGCCCATTTTTGCTATGGAAAGAGTAGCTTTGGAAATTTCTAAACGTTTCCCGTATGCGTTTGCTGAAGAAAAATATCCGGGAGCTCCTTCGTTTGAACTTAAAATTATTGAAAATGATTTTGAACTTTTTGATACGATAATTTCGCCAATAGAAGTTATACACGGAAGGCTTCCAATTTTCGGATACAAAATAAAAAAACTGGCATATATTACAGATGCGAGTTTTATTTTTGATGATGAGAAGGAAAAGCTTCAGAATCTAGATTTTCTGATCCTTAATTGTTTACGCAAAAATGATCCACATCCTTCCCATTATATTTTGTCGCAGGCTTTAGAACTTGTAGAAGAATTAAAACCCAAAAAAACTTATTTTACACATATAAGTTACAAGCTGGGTTTTCATGATGAAGTGGAATTGGAACTTCCTGAAAACGTTCATCTTGCGTATGATGGTTTAGAAATTGAATTTTAAATTTTAAAAAAAATAGTAAAAAAAATTTCAGAAAACTATTTTTTGATGTATATTTGCAAACCAAAAATAAGCCCAGATGGCGGAATTGGTAGACGCGTTGGTCTCAAACACCAATGCCGCGAGGCGTGCCGGTTCGATCCCGGCTCTGGGTACTTTTAAAAGCTTAATTGATAATCAATCAGTTAAGCTTTTTCTTTTTAGAGTGTGCTTAAATTGGATAACGTTTTATTTGTATCAATAACAGAAAATTAAAATTTGAAAATTTTGAACTTGCAGATTTTCTGTGAGTTTTTTTGTTTAAAATTTTTAAAATTGTGTTTTTTTTAGTATTATTATTGGAAATTTTTTTGATCAATACAAAAAATACAAATGAAAAATATATTCTGTAAGATTCTTCTTCTTTCAATATTACTTGCTTTGTATAACTGTAAAAAGGATGGAATCGAAAATGCAGTTAATGAAAATACTGTTGTTACAGATTCTTCTTCTGAACAGAAATCTGAGCTAGAAGAAGATTCAATAAAAAAGGAACAAGAAATTGCCGAAGCGAAAAAGAAGCCTGATTTGCCATTTTCCAGTATAATTTTCACAAAGGAAAATAAAGATTCTTTGATGCGTACCTTCAACCAAAAATATTCTGAAAAGGAACGATATACTATTTTGGCTTTAAACCGTTTGGATTCTAAAAATAAATGGAGAGCTGATACACTTGTTATTCCTGCAAAAATTGATACTACTTTGATGTCATATTCTCCTTTTCCGTATCATCTCGATATCCTGAATGATGTGAAGAAATTTGTGATTTTTTCTTATCCAATTCAAGCATATGGTGTTTATAGTAATGGAAATCTTATAAAATGGGGGCCTACAAGTATGGGAAAAAAATCTGCACAGACTAAACGAGGACTCATGTTTGCAAACTGGAAAAAAGAATTGGCTACTTCCACAGTGGACAGTGATTGGAAACTTCCGTATAATTTTAATATTCATAATACATTGGGAATTGGTTGGCATCAATATGATCTTCCCGGATATCCGGCTTCGCACTCATGCTTACGACTTCTAATGAACGATGCAAAATGGCTATTCAAGTATGCGGATACATGGATATTGCTTAGAGGAGGTGGAGCAGCAAGAGCAAAGGGAACACCTGTTATTGTTTTTGGAGATTATAAATGGGGTGGCAAAAAACCATGGAGAAATCTTATAGAAGATGCAAAAAGTAACGATATTTCGGAAGATCAAATGAATGAAATCATCAAACCTCATATTGATGAAATTTTAGCAGAGCAGAAAAAAAGAGAAGAAGTATTGATTGAAATTGAAAAAGAAAAAGAAATTCAGATGCTCGAAAAACAGCAGGAAAACCGAGAAATACCTGATGTTTAGTCTTCATTTTTTTTCAAATGGTAATGTAGATTCTTCTGCAAATTTTCGAAGTTTTTCCATTTCCGTTTTTGCTTTATTTTGGCCAAAACGTGCTGCAAGATACGTCAGCAAAATCAAAAATAAAGTAGCAAAGGAAGCGGAAAGAGCCCAAGGAAATTCATTACTTTTGATTTGTTTTGCCACAAACCAAAGTGTAAAGAAAGTCATCCAAGCAATGCTCCATAAAAAGTACAGAAACATAAAAAAAGTCCATACGGCAGAACTTGGCCCGAATACTCCGCGCACAACGGTTTGGTCTTCTTCAATTTCTATACGCAAGGCAAGTCTGGGTTTCCAATATTGATCTTCTTCAGCTTTTACAGAAATTGTAGCTACTTCTTTATTAATATTTCCTGAAAATTCCTCATTGTGCTCCTTAAAATATTTTTTAAGATTACTTTCATATTCTTCAGGAGAGAGTTGTGTATACATTTTGAATCTCGGTCTCGTTCTGATACGGTCTAAGGTGGTTTGCTCTGTTTTCATTAGTTTTGATTTTCTTGATATGGAATTGGGTCTTCAAGGTAAAATCCAAATTTTAAATTTTCCCCTTTACGTTCTACCAACATTTCTATATATTTTCCATCTTCGTCTTTCAATATCCTATAAATGTCTTCAAGGCTAAGATCTCCAACTTTTTTCCCATTAATGGTGAGAATTTTATCATCTTTTTTTAAGCCTGATATTTCGCATGGAGAATCTTTTCTACAACCGACAATAGAATACTGTGGTTTTAATACAAATTTATACTGAAATTCATTTGCATTATAAGCAGAAACGGACGCATCGGAGCCTTCTTTATTTTTAGTTTCCACTTTTACAATATCTTCTTGCCAGTTCATACCATCATGCTTTATATCCAATCCACTTTTATTGAAAAGGAACGGATCATCAAAATTTTTGTTTTTTTGCAAATACAATTTATTCTGTGGATAATCAAAAACTACTAAAAATCTCCTCAGAATATCACTTCCTATTGAGCCTTTTCTGTCTTTTACTAATTTTAAATGTTGGATAGAATATTCATCGGGCATTGCAGTCAATGGTTTTGAAAATCCAAATTTTCCTAAATAAAATCCATGAATTCTACTTCTTTTACCATAAATATCTCCATTGAATCCTCTTCCTAAAAAATCATCTATATTAGGTCTGTTATAAACAAAATCCTTAATAAGAGAAGGGAATAGCCAGATCGCATCACTATTACCCAAGTCCAAAAGTAATTTGGAGCTTTTCTTTTCATGTGTCATTTCTACATCTGCATTAGTATAAGGTTTGTTTAATTCTATAGACATGGGAAATTCTTCAAATCTTTTTTTCTTTTTAGAAAATTCTTTTTCATCTGAGAAGACGGTAATCTTTTTTGTAATATAATTGATCTGTATCGGATGATTTTTGAAGAAATAGTAACCAATAATTCCATTTACGGGAATGCCAACATGAGATGAAAAATTTATACTTTCATCCAGAATAATATAAACACTATGCGATTTATCCAGATAATATTTTCCAATGGAAACTTTATTATTCACTGATTTTAAGCCTTCTATTTCTATATCTTCTCCTAATCCGGAAAATTTGATTTTTTCTACATTATTAAAATTAACTTCTTTATTATCCAAACTGAAAAGAATGGTATCCGAAACTCCCGTATCCAAAAGAAAAGTGAGATCAACACCATTGATATTGACGGGGATGAATATTAAATTATTAATTAACTGAAAAGGAATAACAATTTTATTATGATCCACAACCTGAAAGCCATCTTCCTGAGATTTTATTCCGATGCAGAAAAAAAGAAAGAGAATTTGCAAAAATTTCATAAAATGAATTTACGCTTTTTTTAGCATAAAAAATCTCCTCAAAAAAAATATTTTGAGGAGAAAAACATAAAGGATGAAAAAAAATTATTCGGTAATTTGGGTTGTTAAATATATTCTTCCGGTGTCTTCATTGATATTGGTGCAATTTCCAGCACCACCTCCATAGGTAAGACCAGTTCCGTATCCGGGTCCTGTATTTGTTACAGGTAAATTTTGTGCATATAGCTTTACCTGATGAGCTGTATTAGGAGTCAGATTAAAGAAAATTCCTGAAATATCAAATTTTTTCCAAGAGCAGCTTGTATTATTTTCGTCATATTTAAACTTTCGGACTACTTTCAGTTTGCCATCTACAAAAAGACCGATAGCATATTGAAAATTATTAGCAAAGAATTCATTATCCAACTGTACCATTCCTTCTCCTGAAATAAAAATACTATTGGCAGCTTTTGTAGGAGTTATACTAAGATTTACGTTGAGATCATTCCATCCTGTTGGTCCTTCTTCAAGATTGAAAAGGGTAATAGTAGTAGGAAAGCCTGTTATCACAATTTTTGTACCTGAATTTGAAGTAAATCGAGATGTTTGTTCAAGATAGTTGAGTGCATCATCTATCTCAAAGTTCCGATTCCATTTAAAATTTTCCCAAAAATTTGTTCTTGAAAGATTAGTGTTGTATACCAATAAACCATTTAAAGGTGTGGGTACAGTTATATCATCAGTATTATTCAACAAGGCTACTCTTGGTAAAAGTATCCCTCGGTTATTGTCAGAAACTTCCATCATGGCAGAAGAATGAGGAGTAACTCCTAAAGAACTGTTTGTTGTAATAAGTATTTGCGCATTGGTAATGCTTCCTAATAAAAGATAGCAAATTGTAATGCATATTGGAAAATGGAATTTCATAGCTTAAAAGTTAAAAGGTTGGTTAATAAGAATTACACCTGTCATTTTAGCTTCATCATTACTTATGGTATTATTGCAAAGTGCACTTGGATTTCTTCCTCCAAAAGTAATAGAAATATTTGCCTGATCTGTAGTTCGGTTTCTTACAGCAAATTTCACAGTATGGTTTCCGATGGAAAGATTTTGTGCATATCCATAAAATTTGAATGTTCGGAAAGAACAGTTTTCTGCCATTTTGAGGTCGAAAGGTTTTATATCTACAAGTTTATCATCTACAAAAATTCCTACGGTAGATAAGATGCTTCCACCGGAAGTGGAATTATTTGCTTGTACCATTCCTGCAATAGTAAATAAAGCATCATTTACAGAGCGTTCTACGGATATATTTGTTGTTAGATCTGTAATCACAGTCCAAGTCGGAAATTGTGTAATCAGTTCGCCGATAGTATGGCTACTGTTGCCATAAAACTGTGATGGAGCAGAGAAAGTATAAGGAGTGGAATTGACACCAGAATAAAATTTTGTAGCATATTGAATCAAAGAAGAATTGGTATCGCTGAAGATGAAATCCCATTGTGTGCCATTCCAGAAATAAAATGCTTTCCCTCCACTAATATTTGGGTTGGTATTGTATACAAGAAGAGATTCTTTAGGATTAGAAATTGTACTGGTATCCGTTCTGTTTTGTAATGCAATATGTGGGATACTAACTCCTTTATTATTGGCGTAAATGTCTAAAGTAGAGGATGGATCTGGAGTGCTGGTGTTGATTCCAATCTGTGCCTTTATCATTGGAGATAAAAGTAAAAACAGATAAATTAATTTTTTCATAATTAAGGTTTTTCTGAAATCTGGATATTGAGTAATGATCGTGACATATCCGTACTTAAATTAGTACATGATGAGATTTTTTCTCCGAAGCGTAGATATGCTCCCACAATACCATTAAGATTTACTCTATACGTTTGATATACCTTTATAGTATGGTTTCCCACGGAAAGATTGCTTACCGTCATAAAAATATTAAAATCATTATATAGGCAAGCTGCAATTCCGCTCAATATAAAATTCCGTACAGATGCAAGTTTATCATCTACAAACACAGCAATTGCATAAGAGTGTGTAGCTGATGTAGCTCCCGCAGAATTTGTCTGAACAATTCCCCCTACATTCACTGCAACATTGTTCACAGGAGAATAGATCGAAATAGTTTTGGATAAGTTCGGAATTAGTTGCCAATCATGTGCAGACGCTAATTCACCAATTGTATATCCTACAGCTCCGTTAGGTGTACTATCATTAACTCCGTTATTGGAAATAGCAGTATACGAGTTAATAATGTTCAAATATTTGTAGACATTGGTAGAGTTTATAAAAGGATTCCATTTATTATTTCTCCACAGATAAAACCCTTTTCCAGTTGTAGCATTAGTATTATATACCATGAGAGAATTTGCAGGATTTGAGACAGGATTTGGCTGATTGAGGTCAGGTATGAAGACATTTGGGAGGAGAATCCCTTTGTTAGAAGATTCAATTTTCAAAATTTCAGAATCATCGAATGTAGTAACATTATTCCCTATACCAACCTGTGCTAATAATAATTGATAATATAATAGTAACATTGTGAATATCAGACTTTTTGCTATCATAATTTTTTAGTTTTAATCTAAATTAAATCATTGCTTATTAAACAGAAAGGGTTAAAACACCTTTTTATTATGTAATGAATAAAAAATTTATTGTAAAACATTGAAAATAGATAAAAAAAATAGCTTATCTGCGAGGATAAGCTATTTTTAAAAAGAAAATCTTTATTTTTTTAGTATCTGTAATACTCAGGTTTGAAAGGGCCTTCTACTTCTACGCCAATATATTTAGCCTGATCCGAAGAAAGAGTTTCTAATTCTACACCAATTTTTTTCAAATGTAAGGAAGCCACTTTTTCGTCTAATTTTTTAGGCAAAGTGTACACTTTGTTTTCATAAGCATCAGAGTTTGTCCAAAGTTCGATCTGAGCCAAAGTTTGATTAGAGAAAGAGTTTGACATTACAAAACTTGGGTGTCCAGTTGCACAGCCAAGATTCACCAATCTTCCTTCTGCAAGAATGATGATTTCGTTGCCGTCTACATTATAAATATCAACCTGAGGTTTTACTTCATATTTGGTATCACCATAATTTGCATTTAACCAAGCCATATCAATTTCGTTGTCGAAATGCCCAATATTACAAACGATGGTTTTATCTTTCATTTTTTTGAAATGTTCGCCTCTTACAATATTGAAATTACCGGTTGTAGTGATTACAATATCCGCAGTTTCAATTACAGTATCCAGTTTTTTTACTTCATAACCTTCCATTGCAGCTTGTAATGCACAAATCGGGTCAATTTCTGTAACGGTAACAATAGAACCCACTCCTCTGAAAGAAGCAGCAGTACCTTTTCCAACATCTCCATATCCGCAAACAACCACTCTTTTTCCTGCCAACATTACATCCGTTGCTCTTCTGATAGCATCTACAGCAGATTCTCTACATCCGTATTTGTTGTCGAATTTAGATTTGGTAACTGAATCGTTTACATTGATTGCAGGCATTACCAAAGTTCCGTTCTGCATTCTTTCGTATAATCTGTGTACGCCTGTTGTCGTTTCTTCAGAAAGTCCTCTTATATCTTTTACCAATTCAGGATATTGATCGAAAACCATATTGGTCAAATCTCCACCATCATCCAAAATCATATTTAAAGGTTTTCTGTCTTCACCGAAGAAAAGAGTTTGCTCAATGCACCAGTCGAATTCTTCAGCATTCATTCCTTTCCATGCATATACAGGAATTCCGGCAGCAGCAATAGCAGCAGCAGCATGATCCTGAGTAGAAAAAATATTACAAGAAGACCAAGTTACTTCTGCTCCAAGAGCAACCAAAGTTTCGATAAGAACAGCAGTTTGGATCGTCATGTGAAGACAACCTGCAATTCTAGCACCTTTTAAAGGTTGAGAAGGGCCATATTCTTCACGAATTGCCATTAATCCAGGCATTTCAGCTTCAGCTAACTGAATCTCTTTTCGTCCCCATTCTGCAAGAGAAATATCCTTTACTTTGTAAGGAATGTATTGTGTTGTTGTGCTCATCTTTTTATATAAGTTATACGAATTGAATTTGTTGCAAAATTACAATTTAAAATCAAAATATGAAAATATAGAATGATACCATTAGCAGGAGTTTATAAACGAAGAATAGAAATAATGTAAATTAAAAAATGCTTTCCGGAATTTTCAGAAAGCATTTATTTATCAATTAGTTATGTGTTATTTCCAACCGCCACCTAAGCTTTTATAAATATCTACTACTGTACTCAGTTGTTTTTCTTTTGCCTCTACTAATTCTAATTTGGCATCCAGAGCATCTCTTTGATTCAATAAAACTTCCAAATAATCTGCTCTTGAGTTTCTGAATAGCTGATTAGCAATATCAATAGACTGATCTAAAGATTTCGTCTCCTGAAATTTCAATTGATAATAATGGTCTATATTTTTCACTTTAGACATCAGATTTGCTACATCTAAGTAAGCGTTTAGAATGGTTTTATCATATTCATATAAAGTCTGGATTTGCCTTGCATCAGCAGCTTGAAAGTTTGCTTTTATGGCACTTTTATTAATAAGTGGACCAGCCAATTCCCCAGCTAAACTATACGCCATAGATTCGGGTATTTTTACTAAATATGAAGGTTTAAATGCTTCTAAACCTAAAGTTGCCGAAATTTCCAATGAAGGATAGAATTCTTTTCTGGCTGATTCTACATCTAATTTGGCTGCTTTTAATTCCAATTCTGCCTGCTTAATATCAGGGCGGTTTGCCAATAATTGTGACGGAATCCCGGTATAAACCGTTTGTGGAATAGTAGACATAAAACTTTCTTTTGCTCTTATAATTGGCTGAGGATAACGACCTAAAAGTGCATTAATCTGATTTTCTTTTTCAGTAATTTCCTGACGAATAGTGTATTCTGCCGCTTTAGATTTTGCTAATTCAGCCTCAAATTTCTTTACGGCCAATTCTGTTGCAGCAGCAGCTTCTTTCTGGATTTTAGAAATTTCCAATGCTTTTTCCTGTAGTTTAATATATTGCTGAAGAATATCTAATTGATTATCAAGTGCCAACAATTCATAATAATTATCTGCAACTTCGGCAATTAAATTAGACAATACAAAATTTTTCCCTTCAACAGTAGAAAGATAATGGGCAATAGCCGCTTCTTTTTCAGTTCTGAGTTTTTTCCAGATATCAATTTCCCAATTTGCCATCAGTCCGCCTTCAAAATTGGTAAGCGGATCCGGCGTTTCTTTTCCAGGTTCGATCTCGGTAGTTGCGTCACCGGCTCCTGTGCTTGTATACCGACCGGGTTTGTCTACACCAACTCCTAATTTTGCAGCAACAGTAGGATTTAATTTTCCTTTTTTAGCCAAAACACCGCTCTTTGCAATTTCAATTTCCTGTAAAGTAATGAGCAACTCCTGATTATTTTTTAAAGCAGTTTCAATAAGATTTACCAGATTCGGGTCTGTAAAAAATTGCCTCCACGGTGTAGTTCCACTATTTGTATTAGCATCTTGCTGTTGCTCCTGATTAAAATTTTGAGGTATGTTTTCTTTTACTTCATCTTTAATAACAGTTGCCATTGGAGCTTTACAGCTTGCTAAAACTAATGCTAAAGTAATAGTTACTAAATATTTATTATAAATCTTCATATTTGTTATCATGTTGATAAGGTTCAGTTTGTTCAGTTAAAGGATTTTCTTCTTCATATCTTGCCAATTTGGATTTCTCTGCTATTCTGCCGAAAATGTAATATAATCCGGGAATTATCAACAAACCGAAAATAGTTCCTATGAACATACCACCTGCAGCCGCTGTTCCGATGGTTCTATTTCCTATAGCACCCGGTCCTGTTGCAACAACCAGCGGAATTAACCCGGCAATAAAAGCAAATGAAGTCATCAAAATTGGGCGGAAACGAATGGCAGCTCCTTCAATAGCAGCTTTAGCCACAGAAATATTTTCTTCAGCTTTTTTCTGAACAGCAAATTCTACAATAAGCACCGCATTTTTTCCTAAAAGCCCAATAAGCATTACCATTGCTACCTGTGCGTAGATATTATTTTCCAAACCAAGAAGTTTTAAACATAAAAATGCTCCAAAAATCCCTGTTGGTAATGAAAGAATAATAGGTAAAGGAAGTATGAAACTTTCATATTGCGCTGAAAGAATTAAATAAACAAATCCTAAACAGACTAAGAAAATAAATACAGCCTCATTTCCGCGTCCTACTTCATCTTTAGAAATCCCTGCCCAATCAATACCGAAACCTCTTGGAAGTGTTTTGTCTGCCACTTCCTGAATGGCTTTAATGGTTTGTCCACTACTGTAACCCGGAGCCGGAGTTCCACTTACTTCTGATGCGTTGTACATATTGTGTCTTGTAATTTCTGACAAGCCGTACACTTTTTCAAGTTTCATAAAATCTGAATACGGAACCATTTGGTCTTTATCATTCTTTACATAAAGTTTTAATAAATCACTTGGTAAAGCCCTGTATTGTGGGCCAGCCTGTACAATTACTTTATAAGGTCTGTCAAAACGAATAAAACTTGTCTCGTAGTTAGAACCAATCAATGTAGATAAGTTATCCATTGCTTTTTCAATACTTACTCCTTTTTGCTCAGCAAGATCATTATCTATTCTCAGCATATATTGTGGAAAACTCGCCGAATAGAAAGTAAATGCGGAACCTAATTCCGGACGTTTCTGAAGCTCTTTCACAAAGTCATTACTTACCTCTTCCATTTTGTGATAGTCTCCACTTCCTGCTTTATCCAGCAAACGAAGTTCAAAACCTCCTGCTGCACCATATCCCGGAATAGATGGAGGCTGGAAAAATTCTATATTGGCTCCCGGAATATCTTTAGCTTTTTCTTCCAGCTTTTCAATAATTTCTGCTGCTGATTCTTTACGGTCACTCCAGTCTTTAAGATTTATTAAACATGTTCCGGAGTTAGAACCGGTACCTTCGGTAAGAATTTCGTATCCTGCAAGAGAAGATACCGATTGTACTCCATCTATATCTTCCGAAGCCTTCTGTAGTTGCATTGCAATTTGGTTTGTTCTTTCCAATGTTGATCCGGGAGGTGTTTGAATGATGGCATAAATCATTCCTTGATCTTCGGCTGGAATAAAGCCTGTTGGTAGGCTATTACTTAAAAAGAATGTACATGCACAGAAAATCAATAATAACGGAAGTGTTATAAATTTTTTGGTAACAGTTTTATTCAGCATCTTCTCATATCTTCCCGCTCCTTTTGTAAAAATATTGTTGAAACTATCCAAAAATCTATTTACAGGAGTTTTCTTTTTCTCTTTACCATGATTATTTTTCAGGATTAAAGCACATAAAGCAGGAGTCAATGTTAAAGCAACTACTCCAGAAAGAATAATGGAAGATACCATTGTAATTGAAAACTGACGATAAAAAACTCCTACTGGTCCTGACATGAACGCCACCGGAATAAATACCGAAGCCATTACCAAAGTAATTGCGATAATTGCACCACTAATTTCGTGCATTGCTTCTTCAGTGGCTTTTAAAGGTGAAAGATTTTTTTCTTCCATTTTGGCGTGGACGGCTTCAATAACTACAATCGCATCATCCACAACAATACCGATCGCCATTACCAAAGCAAAAAGTGATATCATATTGAGTGTAATTCCGAATGCAGACATGATTGCAAATGTTCCTACCAAAGAAACTGGTACAGCCAAAGTCGGGATTAAAGTTGAACGCCAATCTCCCAAGAAAAGGAATACTACGATTGCCACTAAAACAAACGCTTCAAATAATGTATGAACTACCTTTTCTATGGAAGCATCCAAAAATCGGGAAACATCATAACTGATATCATAATGCATTCCTTTTGGTAAATTATTTTTTTCAAGATCAGACATTAATGTTTTCACATTTTTGATCACCTCGTTTGCATTAGAACCGTAAGACTGTTTGATGGTAATCGCTGCCGATGGCTTTCCATTCAAAGTAGAATAAATATCATACATTGAGCTTCCGAATTCAATATCGGCTACATCTTTTAAACGGACAAATTCTCCGTCTGGTTTTGCTTTCAGGATGATATTTCCGTAGTCTTTTTCATTGTTATAACGTCCCGGATATTTCAGGATATATTCAAAAGATTGGGAACGTTTCCCGGAACTTTCCCCCGTTTTACCTGGTGATGCTTCTAAACTTTGTTCGTTTAGCGATTCCATTACTTCATCTGCGGAAATATTATATGCTGTTAATCGATCTGGTTTCAGCCAAATACGCATTGCATATTCACGGGTTCCCAAAATGTCTGCTTCTCCCACTCCTTTGATTCTTTTAAGCTCGGAAAGAATGTTAATATCTGCATAGTTGAAAAGGAATTTTTGGTTGGCTTTTGGATCGTCGCTATACAGATTTATGTACATCAACATATTAGGCTCTTCACGAGTGATTTTTACGCCTTCCCTTACTACAATCGGCGGCAATTTATTTACAGCAGAAGATACATGGTTCTGAACGTTTACCGCTGCTACATTCGGATCAGTTCCCAAATCAAATACTACCTGAATGGAGGCTTCACCATCATTTCCGGCATCTGAAGCCATATATTTCATTCCGGGAATACCATTTAAAGATCTTTCTAACGGAATTACTACAGATTTAACCAGTAATTCGTTATTTGCACCTGGATATTCAGCGGTGATATTTACTTTCGGTGGTGAAATTGTTGGAAATTGTGTTACCGGAAGTTTTACTAATGACAATATTCCTACAAATACTATAATCAGAGAGATTACAATAGACAGAACAGGTCTGCGAATGAATTTCTTAAACATAAAATAATTATAAATAATAAATTATTAATGATAAATGATAAATGATAAATGATAAATGATAAATGATAAATGATAAATCAGTTATCGCTTATCAATTATCATTCACTTTTTACTCTGCTTTTAATTTCAACGATTGAAGAACTTTTCTCGGATTCTGAAACTTCACTTTTACTTTTTCATCATCTTTTACTTTTTGAACTCCTTCTAAAAGAATTTTATCTCCTTCGGAAAGCCCTGAAGCAACTACATACAAATCAGGAAGTTCATGAGCTATTTTTATATTTTTTGATCTTGCCACTCCATTTTTATCTACTACAAAAACATATTTCTGATCCTGAATTTCATAAGTTGCTTTTTGCGGAATAATTAAAGCATTTTTCAGTGGCAATGTCATTTGTACCTTTCCCGTTTCGCCATTTCTTAGGAGATTATTAGGATTTGGAAATTTTGCCCGGAAAGCAATATTTCCTGTTTCACTATCAAATTCTCCTTCAATAGTCTGGATTTCACCTTTTTGAGGTAGCGCTTCTCCGTTTGCCATAATTAAGGTTACTTCCTGACTTCCTCTTTCTGAAGCATGCGTCTGATAATTCAAATATTCCGGTTCAGAAACATTGAAATAGCTGTAAATATTAGTGTTATCGGATAAACTCGTTAATAAATCTCCTTCATCTATCAGACTTCCCAGTTTTAAAGGAAGCCTGTCAATAATTCCCGAAAAAGGAGCTTTTATATCAGTAAATGATAAATGAATTTGTGCCAACCGCATTTCGGCATTAGCAGCATCAAGTTTTGCTTTAGCCATTGCTCTTTCGTTTTTAGAAACAATGTTGTTACTGGCTAACGTACTTGCGTTTTTTAATTCTATTGTTGCCTGTTCTACTTCTGCTTTGGCTTTCATTAGTTCAGCCTGATAAATTTGAGGCATGATCCTGAATAAGGTTTGTCCTGCATGAACATATTGACCTTCATCTACATAAATATTTTGAAGGAATCCTTTTTCCTGTGCACGAATTTCGATGTTTTTAACAGACTGAACTTTCGCAACATACTCTTTGTTGATAATGGTATCCATTTTCAATGGAGTAGTAACGGGATACATACCGATTTCTTCTTTTTCTTCTTTTTTGCTGCTGCAACTAAAAAACAGCAACATTGTGCCCAATACTGCACATGATGCAACTTTCTTCATCATAAATCTATTATTGATAAAATTTAAATTTTAAAGTAAAATAAGGATACGAGGTTGTTATGATCTGTATAAATCACAACGCAGAATATTTTGCCCTGAAAACAGAACAAAAATTGTAATAGAAAGAAGTGGTTTAAATTCTAATAGAACGTATTAAAATATACCTCTTTACAGAAGAAATATTTAATACAAAATCATAAATATATTTTTTAAGTCGTTTACTAAAGTGTAAACCAAAAACATATAAAAAACTGAAAACTCCTGCAAAAACAATTACAGCTTGTATATTTTCTGATAATTGAAAATCATCTTCATCTATTTCTAAAGAATCAGCTTCTAAATCAATATTGTGTTGTGAAGATATTTTTTCTAAAGTTTGATTAGGATGTTTTTTTTGTACAGAATGAGAAGATATATTTTGAAATCCGGAATATTGTTGAAAATCAACATAGCTTTTATTTTCTACTATAAAAAGCAGAAAAATACTCATCAATAAATAAACAATTCCTTTTCCCATTTTGAGACTGCAAAGTTAATAGGAGAAATTAAATAAAAATAGCTATTAACAAACTTTAACGAAAATTAAGATGTTTTTTTCAGGCTTTATCAAAACTCTAAAAACTAAAATATTATTATAACAATCTGGGTTAAGTTTTCTTTTTATAATTTTATGGCTTTAAAAAATTACTAATGCCCTTATATAAAGATTTCTCTGATAAAAAAGCTACCATTTTGCTTTGGAAGTATGATGAAAACGAAATACTGGATGAAAAGGAACTTCTGGAACCGGAGAATTATGAAAAATTTAGAAATTACCATCCCAAAAAACTTCTGGAAGCATTAATGGTAAGGAAGATTTTAAAGAAAATTTTGCCGGGCTACAAAATTTTTTACAATGAAAATGAGCCGTACATCGTACCCAGAGATTTTGAAATTTCGATTACTCATTCTTTTCCTTATGCAGCTTTGGCGGTATCAGATAAAAAAATAGGAATAGATATAGAACCGTTCAATTCTAAAATTTTAAGAATTAAAGAAAAGTTCATTTTTCCTGAAGAACGAGAATTTATTCCTGAAGAGGAAGAAGTAAAATTTCTCACGGTAATCTGGAGTATCAAAGAGAGTTTGTATAAAATTCATCATTCCAACTACTGGTCGCTGAAAAAGCATTATGAAGTGAAACCTTTTACGTTTGATGAAAGAGAGTGTATCAAATGCAGGGTTCATGATCAGAATTTTTCGGATGAATTTTGTGCGCGTGTTGTTTTTTTTGATGATTTTTGTCTTTCTATTGTGGATTAGTTTTATAATAATTTTCTACCACTTTTCTTTGTTCTTTGGCTACATCATAGATAAGTTCTAAAAGCTCCAAAATATTGGTGAGTGTTGCCAATTTTGTAATTTTCTGCATATCACGACGATCGTAAAAAAGATCATTATCAAGTTCGGTTTTTCTTTTTAAGAGAAGATTTTCTACATGATCTTCAGGTTCTATTTTATAAGTACCACTTAGATTTTCAGATGTAGTTTCCTCATTTAGAATCTTATCGGTTTTGATAAGTTCAGAACATATTTTGGTTTTCCAACTTTCAAAATCAATTTCTGGATATTTTTCCCCATCTTTTGTATACTGCGAAAGGGAAGCTATATAAGCAATAAGAAGGTGCGAAGTAGCTACAAATTGGTGTATGGTTTCCAATTTTTTCTGCTGATTTTTGGGATCGGAGATCATTCTTTGGAAGTTATCCGAAAGATTAGCAAGATTCACCAAAGATTCTTTTCTTTTTAATTTATATTGCTGAATTTCAGAATTTTCAGTAAGGATCTTTTCAAGTACAATTTCAAAATAAGCAAGACTGCTTTTTGCGGATTTTTTCATCAGATCCAGAGTTTGTGTATGTTCCCAAACAGGAAATACGAAATAAGCTACCAAAAAGCAAATGACGCCTGCAATGGCAGTATCGAGAATTCTGTCTTTAAAGATAAGATTGATATTTCCTGGTCTCAAAAAATTGAATGCTAAAAAGATGTAAACCGTCATAAACAGAACTGCCCAAAAATATTTAGCTTTTAAAAAGCTGAAACATAGAATCATACTTGTAAACAAAATGATAAATAAAATCGTATTGTTATCTATAAAATATAAAATTCCGTAAGCGGTAATAGCTCCCACAACAGTACCATACAATCGAAGCAAATTCCTGCTTTTTGTAATGGAAAATGCGGGCTTCAGTATAGCGGTAATAGTAATCAGAATCCAATAAGAATGCCCGATTCCCAAAAATTTGAATTTTGAAAATAAGTATCCTAAAAAAAGAGCAATCGTAATACGAATGGAATGCTTGAACAAAGCAGAATCTAACGAAAGATTATCTCTAAGAACCTTAAAGGAAAGTTTTTCTTCTTTTGGAAGAAATTTTTTGTAGTCCAATCCTGTAGAAAGACTTTTTGCGAGTTCTGGGTTTTGTCTGTCGATTAAAAAAATGCTATTTACATCGTCTGTAATTTCAGTAATCCGCATCAAAATTTGTCTTAGTATAAGAAAGTTTTCCAGATTTTCTGATGTAAGTTCCCGATTTCTAAACTCAAAATATTCTTCATAAACTTTGTTTAGTTCACTTTTCAAATCAATGGAATGTTTTGCTTTAATGCCTCTTTGCAGCGCAATTCCGATTTCTGAAATTTCCTGAGAAAGAGTGATTAAATAATTGTGTATATGTTCTAATATTCCTGAATTTCCAAAATTTTCCTGAATTTTTCTGTAATCATTTTCGGATGTCATGAGCTTTTCATGCAGATCCAGAGAACTTAGAAACATGAGCATCAATAGTCGGGAAGTGGTAGTAGATTCATTTACTATTGTGCGGGTACGGAAAACAGTATCACGCGTTTCTTCCTGAAGATTTTTTATTTTTATTTGCTGTGCAATTACTTGAGAAAAAAGTGAATCGTAATCTGGATTTTTAAGATAAAATTTTGCTTTAATTTTTAGAAAATCTGCAAGTTCCAAATAATTTTCACCAATCATTTGTCCTGCCAGTTTATAAGGCTGTATAGTAGAAACGATCATGAAAATAATAACAAACCAGCTGCATCCTGCCAAAAATATCAGCATACTTTGAATTATATTTTCACCCGTTAAATGCCCATCAATAAAGATACCTAATACAACTAACGAAAGCGAACCAACTGCGGCCAAACGCTGCCCATAAACGCCAATCATGGTATAAAGCATTCCGAAAAAAATAATTTCCAGAAATACGAGAATTTGAAAATTTTTAAAAATACTTGCAACTAAAGCTACCAGAAAAAAAGATATGACGGCAGTAATCAGTGCATTTCTTCTTCTTATATAAGGACCAGGCTGATCTGTAAGTCCCACAAAACTGGTTCCAAGCGGAAAGAGAAAATAATCCTTCAGCAAACCAAAATGGGCAAGAATAACACTCGGTATCACAATAGCCAAAGCAATACGAACACCGGAATAAATATATTGGCTTGTAATAAATTTTTTAAATTCCGATGTGTAATTCATTTTGCAAAATTATTGAATTTAAAGCACAAAAAAAGTCCCAAAACAGGGACTTTCAAATTATATCTTTGTTTGGTTTAATAATCTTGTGCATTACTGGTTTCTTCCCCAATATTCCATGTAAGACCAAAACGAAGGGTATTATCAAGTGCAGTATTGATTTTCGAAGTATTTATAAGATAAGATACGTCCAATCCAAAAGACTGATATTTTAATCCGATTCCGACAGTACCATATTGTCTTCCTCCTTGTTCAGCACTTTCATGGAAATATCCGCCTCTTAGAGAGAAAGCATTATCGTATTCATATTCTACAGCACCACTCATCATGATACTTTTTTTATTGCTGAAAGATTTTCCAATACCTTCAATTACTCCTACATTTGGAACATCATAGATAGGATTTCCGTTGGTGTCTTCCCCAACAATTTCAGGACCCGGAACTAAAATTTTAGATGCTTCAAAATTTACTCCGACTCTGTTCAGATCATCAATGAATAAATCATATCCCGCTCCTAATCTTGCCATTGTTGGAAGATAAGATCTGGATTCTTCATCACCTGTATAATCCAATCTTGGTCCTAAATTCTGAATAGCAAAACCAGCTCTTGCTCTTCCTTCATAATCTCCGAAACTAGTATGTTTTGGCGATAGGTAGTACCCGGAAACGTCTACAGCAAAACTATTGGCTGGTTTCAAAGTGTTATCAGAATTGAATCCACCTGATAAATCAGAACGGATATAACGTCCTGTTACAGCCATGGAATAATTGTCTGCTAATTTTAGTCCATATGAAATATCAAGGGAAAATTCATTGGGTTTTGCAGTACCTTCTTGTACTACTTCAGTACCAACAAGACGTGTAAGATCTACACTTCCCATGTTGAAGTAATAAATACTAGCACTAATGGTAGATCTTTCTTCTTCTCCTAAAAATTTGTGATATGCTGCATACAATAAGAAAACATCATTGGTAAGTTTGCTCATATAAGGAGTATAATTTATACCAATTGCTGATGATGTTCTGCTGAACGGATATTTTGCGGCATTCCAGAATTGAGAAAAAGCATCTGAAGTAGTAGCAACACCTTGATCTCCCATACCTCCAGCTCTTGCATCAGGAGAAATTCTTAAAAAAGGTGCACCGGTAAGTACAGGACGAATATCTCCAAGATCCTGTGCAAATCCTGTAATTCCTAATCCTAATCCAAGACCTAAAAATAGTTTTTTAGTAAATGTCATAAGTTTGTGTTTATCGTTGTTTTTTATTTTAAAAGTACCATTTTTTCTACAGCTGTTGCACTTCCTTTGCATTTATCCTGATCTTGGCTTTTGGCAAATACTTTAAAAATGTATGTTCCTTTTGCTACTGTATCACCAAAATCATCTTTACCATCCCATTCTATTGCAGTTCTCGGGGTACGAAAACCTTCTAAAAATGGTTCTGCAGTTACAGTATTGGATAAAGTTCTTACTAATTTTCCTGTAATAGTATAAATCTGAACATTTACATCCAGAACATCATCACAATTGTGCTCAAACTGTATATATGTTTTATTTGTAAAAGGATTCGGCCAATTTAGTAATCTATTTACGACTAAATTTTGATCAGATTCATCCTTAACTATAAAGTTTAACGTTTCAGTGGTGGAATTATTGTTTATATCCCAAATTTTAAAAGTAAGTTGATGTTCACCAGGTGTCAGATTTCTAAAAGGGTAGGTTACCACTCCTTTTTGATAATCAGCAAGATTTGGATTCACACATCCATTACTTTCTCCTGAAAAAAAGAAATCGTTAAGAACCACTGTATTAATAATTTGTCCATCAAGATAAGTTGTGATGTCATGTCCAATTCCGGAACCTGTAGAATTGATCCCTTTATCATCTGTAACACAAGCCAAAAGCATAGGATTTTGATCTGTAATACCTCCATTGGCAAAACCTGTATTATTCATATAGAGATTTACGTGTGGAGCTTGGTTGTCATTAATTCCATCAGGATTAATTCCTCCAATTTTTTGAATCTGATTATTGAAGACATCGTATGATTTATTATCGGCATAGACAAGCATTCTTCCATTACCAATTTCATAATTTATATCTTTGGGAACATAAAACTCTATGGTGTAGTTTCCATTTACAACCGTTGCTGAAGATTTTACAATAGGACTTCCTTCTTCTATATAAGTTAGATTATTGTCTAGAGTTTTCTTTGTTAGTTTTTTATCAAAGATATTAATAGCAACTCTACCATTAAAAGTATCATCTAAAGTTCCATCAGTTTTTTGTACACGGCCTTTAACTTTAACAAAGTCTAAAGCCCTGATTTGTCCCGGAATAGGTGTTTCTATTTGATCAATAACTAATCTTCGTTCTGGTCGGCTAATTTTTCCGGCAGGATCTCCAAGGAAATTTACTCTTAAGTGATCAGATTGTATCCCTTTTTCAGTTTTAGCTTTTAGGAAAGTATCACCGAGCGTACCAAATTTATCATCTGTAAGTAAAAATATATTTTTTATCAAAAAACTAGTGAAGTCTTCACCATAACCAATTCCAATTTTTCGGCTGGATGTTATCATTGTGGCAGCACCACCTTGTTTGCTTTTTAGAAATTGTTCTCCTGCAGAAGACGTTTCAGGGTCATCCCATAAAGTAAACTCACATGTAATTGTAGAAACAACAGGAAAACGAGAGTATACGTTATTATAATTGTTAAAATTTTGGATCTCTGTAAGTGTAAGAAGCCGTGCTTGTCCCCATCCATTAACTCCTCCATGTCCAAAATAAAACAAAAACAAACTGTTTCCTACATCATTAAAAATGGCCTGATTTACTTGAGGGTAACGTGTTCCTCCTGAAGAAATTTCCGGGGGGAAAGAATCAGCGTACAATTTTCTTAAATTATATTCCTTTTTATCACTTGAGGATTCAAAATTAGTTTGCAAAACATTATTTACAATATTTGGAAATGGACCTTCTTTTTTGTTATCAACTACAAAATTCATTTTCATTCTCCATTCTCCAAAAGGAGTAGATTGTCCGGGTAAAGCGTTGTAATATGCTAATGTTTTGTCAATGAATAATTTCGCTTCCGCTAGATTAGCAGCAGGTAATCTTCCTACTGGGATGTCTGGTAGAAAATTTGTAATATATGCCACATTAGTAGGATTTTGCAGTGCTGTCATTCCATAATAGTCATCAGTTACAAAAGAATAGGTAAGACTTCCACTTTCTTCACTTTGATAGGCAGGTACAATATCTCCACCCGACGATCTTCCTCTATAATCATAAGAAGTATCTCCAAGAATAAAAATATATTTTAATGTTTCGGCAGAATTGAGTTTCATTGCAAAATCTCTTATTGCGGTAATGTCTTTTCTACCACTGCTGAATTCATTATAGATTTTATTTACATCTACTACAGCCACATTATATTTTCCTTGATAATAATTGGCAAGTCTTTGTGCCTGTCCAAGAAGTTCAGGCGTGGATATCATGAGATACTGAACATTTTGTAATCCGGACAAATCCTGATTTTCAATTTTTCCTACAAATTCCGGAGTATATGCAGATGCACTATTAAAAGCTATAAACTCATTGTTAAAGACATCACTATTTGCAATATATCCGAAATTGAATACTGACGTAGAACCGGATTTATTTACTTTTCTGGTAGCTGTTGTAATATCAGAAACATCCCAAACTTGTTCCAATCCTGAAGTATTGCTAATGCTAAAACTATAACTTTCACCAGAGCCTTCTTCTATATCGTACTCCCGAAAACTCAATTGCTGACCATTGTATTTTAAATCTTCATTATACTGAACTTCGGCATAATCAAAAAAAGTTCTTCCGTTGGGATTGGCAGATGTATTAGAAGTTATATTGATTGTGAGTTGGTTTCCTGAAAAATTAGTTGATGCTCCCTCATATGAAATTAGAGAAAACTCAATATCATTTCCATTGGTGAAGGTTTGCGAATTTTGACCATTAAAAGTAAATGTTGTTTTGTTTTTTTGAGAATTATATCCTATAGCTTGGGCTCTATAAATGATAAGGTCATCATTTTGTATAGGAGAATTTGTGGTAAATGTTATTGTTTTTGTGTCATTAAAAGCATCTCCAGCCCATATTCTACCGAATTTCATCAGATTAAATTTTTCTTCATTGATGACCTGATAAGCATCATACCTGGTAATAAGATCAGAAGAAAGAGGTGTGTCCATATCCTGAACTCTTTTTCCTGGACCTAGATCAAAATTGATAAAATAATAGGAATAATCATCATAAATATTGACAACATTATTAGACTGATCTTTTCTTGTTTCTGTCCTTTTATGCCCATTACCATTTGATTTGGAGTAAAGATTATAACCATGAGGACCTTGTGCATAAAAAAGAGCATAATCATTATCATTCCATGTTCCGTCTTCACCGCCAATTACCTGAATAGCATTTTCCTGTAAAGCAGAATATCGTGGATCACTATTGTACTCCGGAAGCATATGGCCGCCATTTCCATATATTCTAAAATTTTGAGGATTGATACTGGATGGATTAATTCCGTTTGCTTTTAAAAACTGAGAAGTTATTTTAAAAATACCTGATTTATCTACTTTTATTTTATAAAAAGTTCCTGTTTTCAAAGGATTTTCAGTAGTTCCATATTTGCTTGGGGAATTTGGGATTGGCTGATTATCCGGTACAATATCGAAAGATACTAAATGATAAATTTCATTTTTTTCAAATTTCAAAGTAGAAACTTTAAGAAAACCCGTATTGGTGTTATCATATTTGTTAAAATATGAAGTAAAAAAACTTTCATTTTCTTTAGGAAGACGATTGGGATCTAATTGGAAAATATCTTTTTGAGCAATTTTTTCCCATTTTAAATTTTGTACTTTTTGTCTCTTATCAGAATTTTTAAAACTTACAGAGTAATAAATATTTTGATCCTGATAAGAAAAACCTTCATTAGTGAAAAAAGGAACTATTTTTTGTTCTGTTCCGTAATCTACTGAAAATGAGCCTTTCCAATTCAGCTGGATAGTTTGAGAATAGAGCAGAGTAGTGAAAAAGCAGAGTAAAATTAAGGTTGAAATTTTGTTCATTATGTTTCTGATTTTCGTGATTACAAATTAAACGAAAATTTTAAAAATATAATATGATACAATAAAATTAATTTGTACACGTTTTGCAAAAAAATCAATTCATTATTTGATTAATTAAATTATTTATTTTTTCTTTGTACTCTGAAAATTCTATATCAACTATGAATAAACTGAAGTTGTTTTCAATAATTGCTTTAAGCACGACAATGTTTCTGGTAAGCTGTGGAGGTGGCAGTGGAGCTAAAAAAGGTGGTGGAACGAAAAGGTTTACCAGTAAAACCGGATGGAAACCTAATGATCAGAAAGGATGGTTTTTTACCGGCAAAAAGCAAAAGCAGAAAGGTTGGCCAGGAATGGTTTATGTGGAGGGAGGAACTTTTACCATGGGATTGGTAAAGGATGATGTAATGCATGATTGGAATAATTCTCCAAGAAGAATGCAGGTAAGTTCTTTCTTCATTGGGGAAACCGAAATTACGAACTACGAATACCGTGAATATACAACATGGCTAAAATTTGTATTCCCACCATCAGATCCTAGCTTTAAAGAAATTTATACAGGAGCGCTACCTGATACTCTGGTTTGGAATAATAAACTTTCCAGAAATGATTTTGCAGAAACTTATTTCCGTTCTCCGGAATTTGATTATTATCCTGTAGTTGGAGTTTCTTGGTTGCAAGCTACCAAATATTGTGACTGGCTTACAGATAGAGCGAATGAAAGAGAATTGATGAATCAAGGTGTGATTTCTAAAGATTTCTACTCTAATGAGAGTAATAATCAAGGAAGTTCTTCTTTCTCGCTTGATAAATATAAAGCTAATGATCCGGAAATGCAATCGTATGTAAACGAGCAAAGATTAAAGCAAAAAACGGGTATCAAGACATCCAATCAAAGAATTCTTTCAGCTAATCGTAATTCAACCGCTGGAATGGTAGAAAAATTCAGACTTCCTACCGAAGTAGAATGGGAATTTGCTGCACTTGGACTTCAAAAAGAGAGAGAGTACAATATGTATCTTGATAAAGAACCTGAAATTGGAAAATTGAAAGGTAAAAAAGGAAGAGATAGAGGTATGTATCTTGAAAACTTTAAACAGGGAAGAGGTGACTATTCCGGAGTTGCGGGCTGGAAAAATGATGGTTCTCCTACTACTTCTGATGTAAGACAATATCCTTCGAATGATCTTGGAATATTTGGAATGTTTGGTAATGTAGCTGAATGGACAGCAGATATCTACAGACCAATTATAGATGATGAGGCAAGTGACTTCAACTACTATAGAGGAAATGTGTCACAACAAGTAGTGAAAAATGCAGACGGAACTTACAAAAAAGTAGAAACTGTAAAATATGACACTCTTGCAGACGGACGTTTGGTATACAAAGGACTTCCTGGTCAGTATGAAAGAGAAACTGTTGCAGATAATAGAAATTTCAGAGATGGAGATTTCCAATCTTCTCTTGATGCAGGATATGGAAGAGCACAAGATAGTACCAATGCAAGCTACAATATGTACAACTCTAAAAAGAAAAGATTTATTGTAGATGAAAAAGGAAGAGTAATTCTTCAAAAAGATAGAAAATCAGCTACTACTCAAGTTTCTGATGAAGTGAGAGTGGTAAAAGGTGGTTCTTGGTTAGATGGTGCATATTGGTTGGATCCGGGACAAAGAAGATTTAAAGATGAGAATAGAGCTTATGGTTGGATCGGTTTCCGTGTTGCACAAGATGCTAAATCTAATGGAAAAGGCAGATCAAAACGATAAAATTTATTTAAAATAAAATAAAAAATCCTTCCAAATATTCGGGAGGATTTTTATTTTTGGAAGATGAACGTAGAAACATTTTACCCTATTTATTTGCAATCTGCAAAAACGGTAATAGACAGTAGAAAAATAGAATCTGGTGATATTTTTTTCGCATTTTCAGGCGAAAATTTTAATGCAGCAGAACTGGCCGAAGATGCGATAAATAAAGGTGCTTTAGCAGTAATTGTTGAGCAACAGAAGTATGAGAACAAAAACAAAAATATTTTTTATGTTCCCTCCACTTTAGAGTTTCTTCAGGATTTGGCAAAATATCATAGAGATCAATTGGATATCCCTGTTATAGGATTGACGGGAAGTAATGGAAAAACAACAACGAAAGAATTGATCCATGCCGTTCTTGCCGAAAAATACTCTACACAATATACGTTTGGAAATCTAAATAATCATATTGGTGTCCCCTTAACAATACTTTCTATAAAACCTGAACATCAAATGGCAGTAATAGAAATGGGTGCCAATCATCAAAAAGAAATCGAAATGCTTTGCAAAATAGCGAAACCAAATTTTGGATATATTACAAATTTTGGAAAAGCACATCTTGAAGGTTTTGGTGGTTTTGAAGGAGTTATCAAAGGAAAATCGGAGCTTTATCAATATCTGATTCAGAATAATCAAACAATTCTTGTGAATGAAAATGATGAAATTCAGGTAGAAAAAACAGAAAGTTATAGTAAAAAGATAACTTTTGGAAAACAAGATTCTGATTACTATTTTGAATATTTTTTGGATAATAATTTTATAGGATTAATATTCGAAAATGAAAAAGTCTACTCCAAATTGACGGGTGCTTACAATTTCAATAATCTTTCTGCGGCTGCAAGTTTTGGTCTTCATTTTGGAGTCAGTTTTTCTCAAATAAAGCATGCTATTGAAAATTATACTCCCACAAATATGCGCTCTCAGGTTGTACAAAAAAATGGGAAAACTTTGGTTCTGGATACGTATAATGCAAATCCGAGTTCAATGTCTGAGTCATTGAAAAATTTCAGCATATTTAAAGGAAGCAAAACCATTATCATTGGTGATATGTTAGAACTGGGAGATGAAAGCAAAAAAGAACATTCTGCCATTCTTGAGCTTGCAAAAGATTTAAATTTTGATGAAATTATTACTGTTGGAAAAAACTTTAAAGATGTGAATGAAGATACTTTAAGTTTTGAAAATTCAATAGATTTATCAAAGTATCTTCAAAATCATCCTTTGACTTCTGATAATATTTTATTGAAGGCTTCTCGTGGAATTGCTCTGGAAAAAGTGCTGGAATATATTTGAAATTATTTTTTTTCTTCTAAAAGTTTTCTTAGAAAGGCAATTTCGTCTTTTAAACTTGTAATATGTTCTTTTTCATTATTTTGAATTAAAGTTCCTGTTTGAACATTACTACCGTTATTTTCATATAAAATATTTCCTGCTTTTTCACCAAATAAAATAGAAATTGAAACATTTAGAACTTCCGCAATTTTCTGTAATTTAGGAACTGTAAGACGATTGTCATCTTTTTCCAATCTACCATAACTACTTTGTGTAATTTCCAATTCATTAGCCATATATTCCTGTTTTATTCCTTTTTCTTCTCTAATTTTTCTAATCTTAGTTCCTATTGTATTCATTTTTTAAATATTTTTATGCGTAAAAATACTATTTTTATTTATCTTTTGCTACTTTTGGATAAAAATATAAGCATAGTTTCGTGTTGGTAGAAAATTATAAATCGTTCATCTGGTAATCACTATCAAAAACATACATGAAACAGAAAAAAGAACTAATGAAATTGATTGATTTATTGATAGGAAATAAGCAGAAACGGCTGTCATTTTTGAAGCAAATTAGACTTTTCTTCCAAAGGTCGGACAAGCCGAAACAGCGACCTAAAATTTTTCTGAAAGTAGGAAACTTATAAAATTTTATTTATGAAAAGAAATTTTTTCAATTTATTTTTACTATGCTCTTTTTTATCAGTTAATATGCTTTTTTCACAAACAGATAGAAGAAAAATTGGCTGTTACACAACTACCTGCTGTGAAGTGTTTGGAGTTGGAATAAACATTATTAGTACAACACATTGTCACTATATTTACACATCTCCTAAAAACGGAAGTTCTTTAGATGGTTATTCTAGTACATTAAATTCATCTGACTCAAATCAAAAAATCAATCAGAATTCAACAATTAGGCAAGATGTTATAATGCCTCAATTTAGTAAAAGTGATAAAGAAATAGCGTTTATTCCGCAAGGAAGCTATTCTGTTGCTAATAACGAAATAAATTACGAAGTTTCATTTACTGATAAAATTAAGAAGGCTTGTTGGTCGGAACATGTTACAGGGCAAGTTTTTGGTAATGATGTCGATTACACAGTAACTATTTGTGCATATTATTGGTCTTTCAATAAAAATGCTAGTTTATCAATTAAGCCATCATTTACTAAGGGACAATTAGAAGAAATTAGAAAAAATAATAATATATTCAATATAAGCAGGGATTTAACTTTAAAGAATAGCGAAATTTCTTATACATTGAGAGCAGGAAATTATTATTTAAACGATGATAATTCGATTTATTTGATTAATACAACTTTAAATTAATAAGCTAAGAAATTGGGCTTTCGAGCCCAATTTATAATTAAAATTATGAAAAAAACAATCATTTACATTTTAGTTTTTGTTGCAGCGATTATTTTGTTTTTACAAAATTTTGGTTTTGAAATAGGAAATTTCAAAATAGGAAAAAAAATTGATACAGTTCAGATGGAAAACAGAACAGATATTGTCAATAGTGAATTTTCTGAAAAGATTTTAAAAAGTCAAAAACTAGTGATTATTAATGTATGGGCAACTTGGTGTAAACCATGCTTAGAAGAATTTACAATTTTTGAAAAGTTGAAAAAAGAAAATCCGTCTCTTGAATTTTATAGGATATCGGTTGATACCGATGAAGCAAAGCTAAAAAAATCATTAGCCAAATACAACAAGATTGAAGACATCACTTTTCAAAACTCAATCTATAGAAATGCTATAATAAATTTTTTGGAGGGTAAAAGTTTGCAATCAAAAAGTAGTAGTCAAATTTTACCAATAACCTACTTCATAAAAAACGGAAAAGTTGTTAATAAAATTGTAGGAAGTATTGATTATCAAGAAATGATTCAAAAAATAGACACTTATGAATAAGGATGCATTTATTGTTTTATTGCTGTTTTTTTCTTCACAATTAATATATTCTCAAACTACGGATTTTGACAGAGGATTAAAGATAGGTGAAATATTAGTAAATGGATTAACTGTTTTAAAAGGAGGCAAAGCAAATTTCAGCAGCAGTTCATCCTTAAAATCCCAATTTTGTGTAAAAAATAAACTGCCTGAAAAGATTCAATTCAAACTTGAAGGAATTGTAAAAAACGATGAAGATGAAGCATTAATAAAGAAAGAATTGATTATTCCAAATAATGGTAAAGAATGCTTATATGAATTAAATAAGCAGATATGGAACTATGAAATCATAATCATTTCGAAAAACGAAGTATTAAAAAAGGGTGAACTTAAAGTGGATGAAGACATGACAATAACAGTAAATTAATAAGAAATTTTCTATTTCCAAAAATGAAAAATTTCAGCATATTTAAATGAATTTGCAAAGGTCTCTCGTGGAATTGCTCTGGAAAAGTACTGGAATATATCAATTAGGATTCCAGTATTCATTCAGTATTAGTTCAATATTTTTAAAGGTTTTACCCAAAACATTTTTCTGAATATTTTCTTCATTTTTCCAAGAAACCTCAAGAATACCCTCCTCAATTTGAGGTTTGGGAGCTTCCGATCCTGTGTATTTCATAGAAAACCAATGGGTAGTTTTCAGGATTTTATCGCCGTTTCTTTCTGTATAAAGATGATATGTAGTATTTAGAAATTTTTGAATTTCAACTTCTTTTAGCCCGGTTTCTTCTTCTATTTCGCGTACAGCAGCCTCTTCCAGAGATTCTCCTTTTTCAATTTTTCCTTTGGGAAGATCCCATTTTCCGAGCCTTTTTATAAAAAGTATTTCGCCTTTTTCGTTTGCCACAATTCCACCGGCAGCTTCAATGATGCGGAACATTCCCGAAAAATCTCCCCACATTTTTTCCGTATCTTCATGGTAGATATGGATTTCCGGAGTAGAAGTATTTTCGAGCAAATCTATTGCAATTTCTAAAGTAGCTATATCATCATCATAATGAAATTTCTTTTTTACTTCCTCAGGAAATTTGCTTAAGGATAATTTTTTTTCATTCACGAAAACTTTATACATTTGTAGGGCTTTATAAACTACAAAAATATAAAATGAATTTAGAAGGAAGAAAAATAATTGTAAATAAATCGGTTTCTGAACTTGTAGAAATGCTGAAAAAACCAGAAGATTATAAAAATCTGATGCCAAGCTCACTGAACAAATTTGAAAGTACTGAAGATGGTTTTAAGTTTGCACTTTCCGGAATGCCGGAAATTGCTTTAAAAATTAATGAAGTTTCCAATGATAAGGTAGTTTTGACATCGGCCAATTCCAGCCTTGATTTTGCTTTAACAGGAACAATGAATCCTTTAAATGAAAATCAAACGGAAGTTCAGCTTTTATTTGATGGAAAATTTAATCCTTTCATCAAGATGATGGTAGAAAAGCCGCTTCAGAATTTCATCAATTCGCTTACAGACAATATTGAAAAACTTTAAAATTTAGGGAGCTGAAAAGCTCCTTTTTTATACAATAATTCCGGAGGAATGATCTTTAGAACTTCCCGTAGCTGAAGCCAGAACGTTGTTTTTGCCATTCATTCTGAGAATTCCCATAAATGCAAAAATCAGAGCTTCTTTAAATTCAATGATTTCCTTTTTCGGAATAATGATGTTTGAATCCGAATGTTTTTTTAAGAGTTCGATTAAATATAAATTATATGCGCCACCACCTGTAATTAGAATTTTTCGGAGATTATTTTTTTTGAAAACTTCCGAAATTTGTATAGCAATATGATGCGTAAAAGTAGCGAGTACTGTTTCAGGATTTTCTTCTGAAAGTAGGGGATGTACATATTGATCCAGCCATTCTACTCCTAAAGATTTTGGATGTTCTTTTGTGTAAAATTCTAAATTGTTGAGCTGATTCAGAAGATGGATATTAACAGTTCCCTTTTTTGCAATTTCCCCATTTTCATCAAAATCTTTTCCGAATTTTTTTGAAAATTCATTCAGAATTATATTTACGGGACAAATATCGAAAGCAACACGTTTTCCATCTTTTTGAAATGAAATATTGGAAAATCCTCCTAAATTAAGACATGCATCAAATTCAGGAAAAAGCAACTCGTCACCAATCGGAACAAGAGGAGCACCATTTCCGCCCATTAAAACATCTTGTGAACGGAAGTCATAAATGACAGGAATTTGAGTAAGTAATTTTATCGCTCTTCCGTCTCCGATCTGTAGCGTGAATTTTTTTTCCGGTTGATGAAAAACGGTATGTCCGTGAGAAGCAATGAGATCAATATTTTCAATAGAATTTTCCTGAATGAATTTTTTCACCATTTCTCCAAGATAAAAACCGTATTCCGAATTCAGTTCGAGAATTTGTGAGGCATTTTGACAGAAAGCATTTCTCAATTTATTTTCCCAATATGGAGAATAAGTAAAAGTTTCTGCTTTCAGTATTTCAAAATTCCAGCTTCCGTCTTTTTCAAAAAACCGGACATAGCAAATATCCAAACCATCAAGACTGGTTCCGGACATAAGACCAATTGCAAAAAAATCCATCATAAAAAATATATACGAAAGTATTAAAAAGTAATTAATTTCATCATAATTTGTGCTGTATTCCGAATGCTTGGATTCCGTATTTTTTTTATCCTTCTAAAAAAGTGAAAAGTGAGGAATGAAAAGAAGGAGTTTTGTATACAAATTTTATATCTTCGCTTTACAAAAAACAATTCAATTGTCTTCCAAAGAAAAAGAGTTTTCGCAGCTGATAAAGGATAATCAGGGATTGATTATCAAAGTTTCGCGGCTCTATACTAATACTTTGGAGGATGAAGAAGACCTGTTTCAGGAAATTGTGTTACAATTATGGAGAAGTTACGACTCATTCAAAGGAGATTCCAAAATTTCTACATGGATGTACAGAGTAGCTCTGAATACGGCAATTACCTTATTCCGCAAGAAAACCAAATCTCCACAAACGGATGAACTACAGGATTTTCACTACAAAGAATATCTTGAAGATGACGATGAAAAGCAGCAAAAAGTTTCGCTGCTGTATAAAGTTATAAAAATGCTTCCCAATGTGGAAAGGGCAATTGTGATGATGTATCTGGATGATTTGCCTTACAAAGATATTGCAGAAAATATAGGAATAACGGAGGTAAATGCAAGAGTGAAAATGAACCGCCTGAAGAAAACCCTAAAAGAACTCATGGAAAAACATGCCTGAATTTGATTTAGATAATTTTAAGAAAAGTTGGCAACAACAGGAGGTGAAGCCAAAATATGACAGCACTGAAATTCTTGGTATGCTGAACAGAAAATCCCGGAATTATGTGAAATATATTTTATGGATCAGTATTGCCGAATTTTTGTTGATTTTAGGAATTTCTTTTTATTACTTATACAAAGGTGATGAAGGAGATAGTTTCGTGCATATTCTTGAAAAAATGGGAGTAAGCGTTACCACTGAAATACACGATAATCTGAACAATTTTTATTTTGCAATGAAGGTTTTCAGTGTTGTGATTACTCTTTTCTTTGTAGCAAAATTTTATCTGAACTATAAGAAAATAAATGTAGAATCGAATCTTAAAAAGTTTATTCTTCAGATCATTACTTTCAAAAAAACCGTAAATATTTTTATACTTGTTAATATTCTGTTCCTTGTTTTTACTACTCTTATTCTGACATATTTTATGTTTCATGCACTTTCAATGCAGAATATAGAATTAGGTAATTCTAAATTTTGGATTCTTGTAATAGGATTGATATTTTCGCTGGTTTTCAGTACAGGATTAATTTGGTTGTATTATAGATTGGTCTACGGAATTATTATGAGAAGATTAGACAAAAACCTTAAGCAATTGAAAGAATTGGATTCTCAGGAAAATTAAGAATAGTTTTTCTTTATAATTTTTTTCTCAATCTTGCTACAGGAATATTAAGTTGTTCCCGATATTTTGCAATCGTTCTTCTTGCAATGTTGTATCCTTTTTCTTTTAAAATTCCTACTAATGCATCATCAGTATAAGGTTTTCTTTTGTTTTCCTTATCAATAGCTTCCTGAAGGTGGGTTTTGATCTCTTTTGTAGAGACTTCTTCCCCTTCATCATTAGTTAAAGAATCTGAGAATAAATCTTTTAGATACACAATTCCGCTTGGAGTATCGGCATATTTGCTTTTCACTACTCTTGAAATGGTAGAAATATCAAAACCGGTAATATCGGCAACATCTTTCAGAATCATTGGTTTCAGAGATTTATCGTCACCTGTAATGAAATATTCTTTCTGAATTTTAACGATTGCAGAAATAGTCTGAAGTAATGTATTCTGGCGTTGGTTGATAGCATCAATGTACCATTTTGCAGCATCTAATTTTTGTTTGATAAATAATGCTGCCTGCTTATGTTCTGCAGAATTTTTATCATGCGAGTATGTGGAAAGAATGTCTTTGTATTCTTCCGAAATTCTTAATGTAGGAGCGTTTTTACTATTGAGAAGGGCAGTAACTTCATATTGTCCTTTTTTATTTTCCTTTATCTGAATTACAAAATCCGGAATAATTTCCTGATTGATGGTAATGGTTTGTGTGTCAAAATTTCCGCCTACTTTAGGAGAAAGATGAGAAATTTCTGATAATGCATCTTTAAGATCTTCTTCATCCACATCATATTTCTGCATGATCTTGTTGTAATGCTTATTGGTTAAAGCATCGAACTGGTGTCTCAAAATATTTGCAGCTAAAGAAATAGCTTTGTCTGAACTTACTTTTTTCTCGATTTGCAAAAGAAGACACTCTTGTAGATCCCGAGCTCCAACTCCTGGTGGATCCAGTTTCTGAATATAATTTTCCAGAATTTCCTTTACCTTTTCCTGAGTGGTATAGATTCCTTGGGAAAAAGCCAGATCGTCTACAATAGATTTTATTTCTCTTCTTAAATATCCGTCAGTATCAAGATTTCCGATTATGTATTCTGCAATTTTCAGATCATCATCTTCGATGTTTACCATTCTGATTTGCTCAGTAAGATAGTCATGCAAAGTTTGACCTTCCGTTAATAAAGACTCATTATCAAATTCTTCATCATCCGCAGAATAATTGCTGGAAGCGGTTTTATAAGAAGGCTCATCATCAAAAAGATATTCATTGACATCAAAATCGGTTTCTATGCTTTCATTGCCTTCATCTTCGTACTCACTTCCCATATCTTCATATTCGGTTTCTTTCTCATCTTCAGCCACTTTTTCCAGAGCAGGATTTTCTTCAAGTTCACGTTCCAGTTCTTCTTCAAATTCTAAAGTATGAAACTGGATCAGTTTCATCAACTGAATCTGTTGAGGCGCTAATTTTTGACCAAGTTTAAGTTGAAGATTTTGTTTAAGCATAGATTTTTCAGATGAGTTTCATTAATACGAAATTAATGAATTTCTTTCATATAAATATTATTTGCATGATTTTTGCTGTAAAATATTTGTCATAAAAAAGCCTTCGGAAATTTCTGAAGGCTTTTAATTTTTGTTCAAGTTTTTAAAACTCTGCATTTTTCGGTGTTCTCGGGAAAGGAATCACGTCTCTGATGTTGGTCATCCCTGTTAAGAAAAGCACTAATCTTTCCAAACCAAGACCAAATCCTGCATGTGGAACCGAACCAAATTTTCTGGTATCAAGATACCACCAAAGTTCATGCTCGTCTACATGCATATCTGTCATTTTTTGTTTTAAAACGTCAAAACGTTCTTCTCTTTGAGAGCCACCAATAATTTCTCCAATTCCCGGGAAAAGTACATCCATCGCAGCAACCGTTTTTTTATCTTCGTTCAGACGCATATAAAATGCTTTGATCTCTTTTGGATAATCAAATAAAACTACCGGACTTTCAAAATGTTTTTCCACTAAATAACGTTCGTGTTCAGATTGAAGATCTGCTCCCCATTTTTCAATAGGATATTGGAATTTACCTTTTTTATTTTCTTTTGAGTTTAATAAAATCTCAATCGCTTCTGTATAAGAAACTCTCTTGAAACGTTTAGCAACTACATTCTGCAATTTTTCGACAAGGCCTTCTTTTGCTCTTTCTTTTTCGGTTTTTCCTTTTTGCTCTTCAGCAAAACGTTTATCCAGGAAGTCAAGATCATCTTTACAATTATCTAAAACATATTGAATCACATATTTCAGGAAGTTCTCTGCCAGATCGATATTGTCTTCAAGGTTATTGAAGGCTACTTCCGGCTCAATCATCCAGAATTCTGCAAGGTGACGGGTTGTATTAGAATTTTCGGCACGGAAAGTAGGTCCGAAAGTATAAACTCTTCCTAATCCCATTGCCGCAGTTTCTGCTTCTAATTGCCCTGAAACTGTTAAATTGGTTTTTCTTCCAAAAAAATCTTGGGAAAAATCTATACCTCCTTGTTCGTCTCTTGGTATGTTGTCCAAATCAAAATTGGTCACTCCAAACATTTCTCCCGCTCCTTCTGCATCTGCACCTGTAACAATCGGAGTATTGATATAAAAAAACTGATTTTGGTTAAAAAATGAATGAATGGCAAAACTTACCGCATGACGCACTCTGAAAACCGCCCCAAATAAATTGGTTCTGAATCGTAAATGCGCTTGTTCTCTCAATGTTTCCAAAGAGTGTTTTTTGGGCTGAAGAATTGTTTTATCTCTTTCTTCCGTAAAGTTATCTCCTAAAATCGTAATTTTTTTAGCTAAAATCTCTACAGCTTGTCCAGCTCCTTGGCTTTCCACCACTTCACCTACAATTTTAAGAGAAGCTGCTGTACTGATTTTATTGATAACCTCTTCGTCAAAATTTTCAAAATCAACAACAATTTGCAAATTATTAATTGTAGAACCATCATTAAGTGCTATAAAGCGATTGGCGCGGAATGTTCTCACCCAACCGTAAACTGTAATGTCATGATGTAATACTTTTTTGTAATCCTGAAGGATTTCTTTAATGGTTTGCTTTTTCATTTGTTGATTAAATTTTCTGTAAAAATTAATGGGAGCAAATTTAAGAAAAAACAGCGTAATTCGATTAACCCTGTTTTTCTTTATTTATCAATAATTTAATCAAAAGTTTATTGCCAAGAAATCGGATATTCCATATAATCTAAAAATCCGTTGGTTTCATACAGAATATCATAGCCTTGATCTGTTAAATAATAATGGCAGACTTTTACTTCGTTGTTCCGTTTGGGAAATGTTAAAACTGCAGGACATAGTTTGGCTTTATCAACTCTCAATGCAAAAACTTCATAATCTTCATCAATTTTTTTTCTGCTGAAAAGCCCTAAAGATCTGTCGTTAATAAATCGGGCAATTTTTATATCTCTTAAAACATAACTGAAAAGCTCATATTTTATTCCTTCATATCTTGCACAATTTTCGTTCATTGTAGAGGAAATAGTGATGGAATCTTTTGTAATATTTTTGATGACACCGGATCTGTATCGTTTTCCATCTGAAAATTCCAAATCATAAATGCCTTCTATTCTGATTACAAATCCTTCTTTTGTAGGTTTCCAACTTTTTGTGGGATTGATATTTTTTCCTTTTTTCTGAATGATTAAAACATTTCCCGGCTCGTATTTACAATCATAATATTTTTTGTAATTCATTTCGTAATCAAGGCTGTCTTCAACTGTTTTAAATTGACCATTAATGTATATTCCAAACACAGCTAAGAGTAAAACAAAAATGATTTTTATTTTTAGAGTTTCCATATTTTAATTTTGAATTAAGTGTCTAATATTTAATTAAAAAAAACTGTTTTTTTGATATTTTTTCCTTTCCTGATTTTCCATGCATGATAAGAACTTGGTACATCAAATTGCCATTTCGGTAAAATCAAAATGATTAGAATGACATCGATATGTGAAATTAGACCAAGAACTAAGCATACATAAAATGCCCAGTTTGCGGTATTAAAACCTATCAAAAATGTGAAAGCTAATAATAAGCTCAATCCCCAAAGTTTTGAAAGCCAGGCGTGTGTGCAAGTTTCCTTTCCAAATTTCCAAATACTAACAACGTAACAAAGTGTTTCCATTGCAAAGATCAAAGAAATTGCTTTCCATTCGTTTTTTATTAGTTCTGGACTCAGAAAATAAGAAGCAAGCCCTATGGAAAGCCAGAAAACCAAATCGGTCTGGCTGTCCAATCTTCGTAATTTTTCAGAAGAAACACCTGCTTTTCGGGCAATAATTCCATCAAAAATATCTGTAAATAATCCAAGATACATTAATGTTAAAATTAAAAATCCGGATTTTTCACCTTTGAAATAGGATAGTAAAATAATAATTGGCGCGAAAATAAATCTTATGGCAATTAAAATATAAGGAACTGTTTTCATTTTTTTTGATTTTAGAAAATGATATTGATACCAAAAGAATATCTGAAACCTTCGGTTGGGAAATGTTTATATTCATTATATTCGAAATTATAGCCCAGTTCTGTCGTAAAGAAATGGTAGAAAGTAATTCCAAATTTTGGAGATACTGCATAAGGAGATATTCCTGCACCACTGTAAAGACTTGTAGCGATAGGTTTTCCTTCTTCAAAAGAAGCTATCTTATAAAAATAATCTAATTCGGGAATAACGATGAATTTTCTTCCGGGAAGATTCCACCAGTTAAAATGACCGCGTAAACTCACATAATTTTTTTCATTAAAAGGAATTTTTGTTCCTAATGAAAGGAACGCTTTATCATCCATTGAGGTACATTCTAATCTAGTAGATAATATCAATGCTATGATTTTCCAGTCTTTATCGCTACCAATCTGAGCTTTTAAAATGCTACAGAAAAGCATAACAATAATTAAAAATAGTTTTCTCATCACAATTAATTTTAAAATTCTGATCCAAAATTATCGGCAGAAAACACAAATCTGAATGCGGAAAAAAATTAAAAAAAATAGTACATTTGTGAAAATCGCAAAAATGTATCAGGAGCAATTACTGAAAGAAATCCGAAGAAAAATTGGCAATGTATCATTGAATGATGAAATTTCTACTATTCTGAATATCAGTTATGATGCAGCACACAGAAGAACTTCCATGAAGGCAAAATTCAGTCTGGAAGAAGCAGTAGAACTAGCCAAATATTATCAAATTTCTTTGGATCAATTTTTAGGAACTGAGAATCAACTAGTGGTGAAACGAACGTTGCCCATAAAAAATTCAGAAGATGTATTAAATTATTTTGAAAATTCGCTTAACATATTGAACGCTTTTCAGGAAAAGGAAAATTCACAAGTGTTTTATTCTGCGAAAGATATTCCGTTTTTTTATACCATTTCCCAAAGTATTTTGTCAAAATTTAAATTTTATGTCTGGATGAATTTGCTGAATCAGGATAAATTTTTTGACAGGTTTGAAACATTTACTATTGATTATTTTTCTTCTAAAAATGAAAAACTTAAAGAGCTCTATGAAAACCAAAAAGTAGTGGAAATATGGAATGATAGCACTATTACAAGTATTTTGAGACAGATTTCGTTTTATTCAGAAATTGGGATGTTGTCCAAAAAAGATTCAGAAGAAATTTTGGAGGAACTAAAAAAAATGTTGATGTATATAGAAAATAAAACGATAAATAATCCTGATTTTCAGCTATTTTATAATGATTTAGTGATTCTGAATAACAGCATTCTTTTTAAAAATGAAAAAACGAGTTCTTATTTTATTCCGTTCAATATGTTCGGATATATGATGACTAATGATAAAATCATGTGTGAAGACACTACAAATTATTTTGAGCATCAGATAAAAAATTCAAAATCTATCGGAAATTCCGGAAATCGTGACCGAAAAATGTTTTTCAATAAAATGCATGAACAGATTGAGCAGTTGAAAGAAAAGCTGTAATGAAGCAAAAATGCGAAAAAGCAAAAAACTAAAACTCAAAAATACGAGTTCGTTACTCGTCTTTTTTAGAATCAGTCAAAAATACATCTAAAAGTCCTTCCGGAAGTTGCATTTGGATGTATTTTCCGTCTCTGTTTACTTCCAAAATCCAATCTTTGATGATGGGAATTACCACTTCTTTTCCGTTTAGATTTAAGATGAAATAATTTTGTGCTGTCTGATCATTTATTTCTTTGATGATTCCACAAGGTTGATTGTTTTCATCCTTTATCTCAAAGCCGATAACTTCATGGTAGTAAAATTGATTTCCTTTCAGAAGAGGTAATGAAGAAAGAGGAAGAAATACATTTTTCCCTACTGATTGCTCTACCAGAGCTTCGGTAGAATTTTTAAATGAAATGATTTTGGAATCGGCTTTTTGCCATTGCTGCTTATCAACGAAAAAGGGAACCAATAAGCCGTTGATTTCTACAAAAACAGATTCTAATTTATGGTATAATTCGGGTTGGTCGGTATCCAATTTCAGGATTACATTTCCCTGAAGTCCGTGTTTACGGGTAATTTTTCCTAAAAAATAGCAATCTTCCTTTTTCATTTTTTGAGGTATGTGTTGTAAATAACAAAGACGCGATTAATCGCGTCCCTGCATTGTAATTTTTTTAGATAATTAAGCCTGAGTTTCTTCAGTACCTTCTGCTTCAGCAGCTGGTTCTTCAGTAGTAGCTTCAGCAGCAACTTCTTCAGCAGGTGCATTTGCAGCTTCTTCAGCAGCTTTTGCATCAGCTTCAGCTTGTGCAGCAGCAGCAATTCTTGCTTCATTTACTTTAGCTTCAGCTTCTAGAGCCGCTTTTTTAGCATCTTCTTTTGCTTTTGCTAAACCGTCTACTTTACCTTGAACTTTAGATTCTTTAGCTTCTAACCAAGCATTAAATCTTTTTTCTGCTTCAGCTTCATCAAAAGCGCCTTTTGCAACACCACCTTGAAGGTGTTTTTTGTACAATGCACCTTTGTAAGAAAGGATAGCTCTTGCAGTATCAGTTGGTTGAGCACCGTTGTTTAACCATTTAACAGCAGAATCTACATTCAGCTCAATAGTTGCAGGGTTAGTAATTGGGTTGTAAGTTCCTAATTTTTCGATGAATCTACCATCTCTTCTAGATCTGGAATCTGCAACCACGATGTGGAAAAAAGGCTTTCCTTTTTTACCGTGTCTTTGTAATCTGATTTTTACTGACATAAATTTGAAATTTGTGGGATCACGTCCCGGTTAAATATTTTAGGCTGCAAAGATAAACAAAATTTTCAATTTGATGATTTGAAAATGAGAAATTTGACGTTTTTTTATCATCACATTATCACATCTTCAAATTTATACATTAATCCAAACTTCCCATATAGAAAAGCCCCAAACATTTTTGATTTTCTTCAATTTTCAGAGAATCTTTAAGATGATTTACTAATTTTGGAGAGCTCCAATAGCAACCGATTTGGTTTGCAGTACACATTAGATACATATTCTGAACCGCCATTGCTGTTGCTGCAATTTCTTCCCATTCCGGAACCAATCCGCTGAAATCCACAACAATGGAAATGACAATATTTGCTTTATCTATTTTGAAAAAAATATCTTCGTATTTCTTTTGCAGAAATTGAAATTCGGGAGTGATTTCTTTGTAAATGGTTTGAAGTTCAGTACCTAATTTTAATTTTTCTTCACCTTTAAAAACTTTAAAACGCCATGGTTTTGTTCGTTTATGATTTGGTGCGAGAATGGCTGCATTCAGAATTTCGGTTAAAATATTTTCGGGAATATCTTTTTCGGTGTACTCTTTCGGGAAAATGCTTTTTCGGTTTTCGATAATTTCTTTTAAAACTTCTGCTTTATTCATGGTGCAAAATTACAACAAGAAAAGTATTTATAAAATTTCTATAATTTCCTGATGAATATTGTTGAGCGTAAAAGAATCTCCGGATTTCATTCCCATCATAGTTTGAGCCATTGGACTTTCAGGGGAAATAGCATAAAAACGATCACCTTCATAGAAAAATTCTCCCAAAGAAACGGAAATATAAAACCTTGCTTTATTGGTAAAAACCAAAGCTCCAAGCTGAACCGTATCAAAAGTTGAATTTACGACCTTAGTCATATTTTTTTGTAGGCTTTTCAGTTCAAACATTTGCTTATCCAGACGATAGACTTCTTCCTGAATTTCTTCCCGGATGCTGTCGTATTTTGGAGTTTTCTTTATATCCCGACTTGCTTCCAGAGTAAAACCAATATATTTTTCCAGTTTTTCAATTTTATCGACAATCATTTGTCGAACATAATTTCTAATATCTGTTTTCGATACTACATTGTGCCGCATAACATCAAAATTTAAACTAAAATATGAAAATATTT
>NZ_JBXUGL010000018.1:0-69533 GCF_057180505.1 Chryseobacterium sp. HNCC26DJ241
TCTTTGTAGAGATGCTTTCAGCATGACAAATTTCGTGCATATTTTTGTAATTTATAAAAAATCAAAATTGTAAATATATAATAGTGTGTAATTAAACTATGACCTCAATAAAATTTAAACCGGCTCTAAACCCTTTATACATTTTTAGAAATTTGTTCGTCAAAAAAAATGTATCAAATGATTTGGCTTTACATTTATAATAAAAAAGGTTATTAGCTCTTCGCCAAAAAGTATGGAAATTAAATTATTGTCCATTGGATTTATCTCGACATAGGAAACGGAGGCGTTAAAAAATTTTGAAGAATTTCCGTTAAAAAATCTCCACTGTTTGAGTGGCGTCACTACTCTTTTTATGAAAGACAAAATCCTTGCTTCCGCCCGAGTTTTGGAGATTTTAGGAAATTCTTCAAAATTTTAGCCGAGTTTTCAAGTCTTGAACTTTTGGTCAATCTGAGCGGAGTCGAAGATTTGTTTCAAGACAAAAGAACATAGAATTGAAGATCATGAAAAACATTGAAATTCAATTCCACAGTTTTTGGCGAAGAACCAGGTTATTTTTCCCTGTAACAAAGGGTGATTTCCCCCTTTTTCAATAGTTCTTTCTTTTTTAGTTTTGCTACTTAATTTTTTTAAAAAATCAATTAATATGGCAAATTTAACGAACAATCGCCTGAACATTACGGCAACCGCGACACAAATTACTGCTGTGAAAAATGCATTGCAAACCATCACCACCAATCTCCCTTTTTTAATCGGGCTTACCACAGATGAGCGCATTGCTTTACCTGCAATAGACATCAGCAATAAAACCTTTACCGAAGATGCCATTAATGCGGCGGCAAACAACCCTACATTGATGCCCTCTTACCTGTCTGTAGCCAATATGCAAAATGACCTTACGCTTTTCAACCAGTTAGATGAAATTATTGTACTGGTAAAACAATTACAAGAAAAACTAGAAGATACCCAGCTATTAGCAGGAAGCGAAGCCTATACTTCTGCATTGGCGCTGTACAAATTATTTGGTTCGGCAGCAGATGCAGGTGTACCGGGTGCAGATGCCATTGTAGCACAATTAAAACAACGTTTCGCAGGTCAAGGTGGTACAGGCAAAACAATTCCTAACAACCAAATTCCACCGGCGCCACCCTCTACAGAACAATAAATTTCATAATTATAAAATAAAAGCTTTGCCGTCTTGGTAAGGCTTTTTTTGATTTTTTTAGTAAATAGTTTGTCATACTGAAAAACTTTATAGTTCTTAATTATTAATTCTTGGGTGCTATTTTTGCAGGGTGTTTGTCTTGCTGCAAGCATCTAAATAATAGTGTAGAGATTCCTTCGGAATGACAAACGTAGCGTTTTTACCATATTGTTTGTCATGCTGAAAGCATCTAAATCATAGTGTAGAGATTCCTACGGAATAACAAGCGTAGCGTTTTACCATATTGTTTGTCATGCTGAAAGCATCTTTGAATTCCCTTATTAGGTTTTTTTGCAGAGTCTTTGTCATGCTGAAAGCATCTAAATCATAGTGTAGAGATTCCTACGGAATGACAAACGTAGCGTTTTTACCATATTGTTTGTCATGCTGAAAGCATCTAAATCATATTGTAGAGATTCCTACGGAATGACAAACGTAGCGTTTTTACCGTATTGTTTGTCATGCTGAAAGCATCTCCGTATACCAATAATAATTAGCTATAAATAATAATGTAGTTATCTATAAATAATATTATAGTTATCTATAATTAATAATTTAGTTATTTGTAATTAATAATTTCATTATTTGTAATTAATAATTTCATTATTTGTAATTAATAGTATACTTATCTATAAATAATAAGATAATTATTTATAAATAATAATAAAGTTATCCTTTAAGGATAGCTAAATGTTAAATAATATTTGTAATTTAGATTTCAATAAAAATAATAGGATGGAAGTTGGTGTAAAAAAATATAAAAACATTACAGATGAGCATTACCCTAAGAATGGTAATATGATTAATTATTATATGGTGAGCAATCATATTAGTAAAGCTCAATTGGCAAAAGATTTAGGCATTTTACCTGCAACTCTTACAAAATATTTCAAGCAAGACTCTTTACAATTTGGCATTATCTGGAAAATAAGCAAGGCCTTGAATTATAATTTTTTGGCAAAAATGAGTGAGTTTTTACAGATTCCTTACGAAACACAAACCGAAAAAAAATTGAAAGACCAACTCATAGAAAAAGAAAAAGAACTGGCAGAGCTAAAAATTAAGATGGCGGTATATGAGCAATTGCATAATGCCAAAAAGTAAATAAAACACAAAACTTCATCCTTTTAAGTCATTTATTTTTCCTCATTTTGGTATAATAGCCTACCAAAAATAATAATCAATGTTTTTTATTATCAAAAATTATAGAATACAAAATATTGATTATCAACTATTTAAACAAATGAAAACCCTTTGAAAACCCTTGTTTTTAGCAAAATAGGCTTACATTCGCGCACTGGTTTTTTAGTAAAATGAAATATCATTACCAAATACTGAAATCCTACCTATTGCATACATTCTAAAAACACAAATTATGGAAAAAATTGCCACTATTCAAATTCTTTATAATTCTTATTGAAGCAATTGTTTCGCTCAAATAGGAACTAAAAACCTCCTTTAAAGATAACAAATCACTCTGTTCTAAAATATTTTAGAATATGATTCTTGAACATTACATAATTATAATTTAAATAAAAGATGAAAAAAAAAATTACAAGATTATCGTACATACATCGCTTTCTGCTGATGTGTATTGTAATGCTTCTACAAAGCCAAATGGCTTTTGCACAAACCAAGGTATTCCTCAACAGTGGCGGCAGCGGCACACAATCTGGCGCCAACTGGGAAAATGCCAAAGACTTTAACGCCTACTTTTCAGCTTATTATGGCCAAACACTAAACGCAAACGCCATACCTGCCAACACCAATATATATGTAGAGGAAGGTACCTATACAGTTTCTGTATTTCAGTCTTCTGGTGTGTATTTGGTAAACGACAATATCTTGATACAAGGCGGTTTTCCTGCTTCTGCTAGTGGTACGGATATCAGCGGTTACAACCCCGTAACCAATGTAACCAAAGTCATCATTAGCTATACAGCTCCAAGCAGTTCTACAAACCAGGGTGGCTGGCTGGCAAGTATGGACACTAGTGCTGCTACCAACGACTATATCATAAAAGGCTTTGAAGTTACTGGTACTGCCACACAGGGCGGTTCATTGTTTACTACTTTTGGACTTAGTGGAGGCACTTCGGGCCGTTATGTTTTTGAAGACCTCTATGTGCATGATTTCCCAAGCAGTAACCAGGGGATAATTAACCATAGAGATGGCGATGGTGGCGGAACGATTCTTTTAAAAAATTGTGTATTTAAAAATAATACGGGTACTGCTTTTGCTACTATAAATAACGATTCTGATGAGCATCCTTTAACTATTGAAAATTGCAGTTTTATTGGAAATACTGTATCAGCAGCTTCGGGAAGTGGAACAGGTGGTGCTATTACTACACGTTCAAGCATTACAGCCACCAACAGCAACTGGTGCAGCAATACAGCACTGGATTATGGCGGAGCCATTTTTCAATACCCTACTGGCGAAATCGTAACCTTCACTTTAACCAACTGCAATTTCTCCAAAAACTTTGCTACCCGTGGAAACGGAGGCGCATTGTATATTCAAAATGGTAAGTTTGTGCTTACCAACTGCAACTTTTACGAAAATGTTTCGCAAAATGGATTTGGCGGGGGCGCTATTTTTTGTTTCACAGGTTCTGCCCCAAGCACCATGGACAATTGCGTGTTTTATAAAAATGAAATGCGTTGCTCAAACGGTACCAGCTTAGATTATAGTGGCGGCGGTGCTATTTTTTGGAGCAATACGGCCAATAAACTCACTTTAACAAACTCAAAATTTGTAGGCAACTTTATCAGTGGTACAGCTGCCAATACTTTTCGTATTATAGGTGGAGCCATCAATTATAATAATAATCTGAATGGCGGCGGCGGTATGGATTTATCGAACGTCCTCTTTTATCAGAACGTGGGAGGAAGCATTGTAGCCAGTGTATCACCAAGTACCACGAATGATGGTGCTGATGTAGCAGCGCTCAGCGGTTCTTCTATTAACAAAATTACCGCCAATGCCACTACCAAAATGCAATTGGCCAGTGCTGCGAACTACTATGGCATAAGTAATGCTGGTACCAATCCTTACACTTTTACAGGTACAACTTTTGCCAATACTGGCGACGGCGGAGTGGGTACGCCCACCTATACCTGCCCGAGTGCATTGTGTAATGTAGGTAATTTAGCACCTATACTTAAATAACACCCCTCCTTATTAAACAGATAATACAAAGAAATGAAATATATAAACAACATAAATAACACAGGGGGCTTTTTACAAAAAAGTATAACCCGACTTTGCCTGATGGCTTTGCTGTTTTTGTGCAGTGTAGTGGTCAATGCGCAAATCTATATGGCAACTACTGCCGATGGTGGTAATAATGCCAACAATGGTCTTAGTTGGGCTTCACCAAAAGGACCTACTTATTTAACTACGCTGGCAGGTACAACCTTGGCAGCAGGCACCAAAATATATATCAAAGCAGGTACCTATACTTTTACCGGTAGTGGTAATCCAATAGGCATTAATAATAACAATGTATTGGTGCAAGGTGGTTTTCCTGCTTCGGCTTCAGGAACCGACATATCGGGTTATAACCCGGTAGCTAACCCTACAATTATTAAACTTTCAGGAACAGGGGCATGGGCATTTGGTACTAACGGCGCCACGACCACCACCGGTTCAACTATCAAAGGGCTTGAGTTTACCACGAATGATAATGCTGCCAACCAATCGGCTTTTTTCAGTAGATCGACAACAGGACCTAATAATTTGTTTTTTACGGATTTATATATACACGATATTAAAATTGGCAGAGGCGGCATCAACTTGACGTCTTATACGAGTGGCAGCAATACCGCTACAGTTACAAACTGCCTGTTTAAAGATAATACATCTAACGATATTGCCGGAGTACATACCGGAGCGGGGGTAATTTTGACGGTTAAAAACAGTGCTTTTTCTGGCAATGTTGGTAGTTGGGGTGGTGCTATTGCATTCCCGGGTGCTGCGGTATTTACTAATAATTCTTCTTTCTTTTATAATACTACTTTCTGTTTTAATAGAACCAATCAAGCCGCTTCTAAAGCAGCTGCCATTAATTCACTTGGAGGTACGCTAACCGTTGATGGTTGTACTTTTGAGAGTAATACAGTTGATGCAGTGGGCATCAACGCTGGCGGTGCAGGTGGCGCAATCCAGGTAACTGCTGGTAATTTTAATATTAAGAACTCCTATTTTTACAGAAACCTTGCTGGCGGGTATGGTGGTGCCATCAGTGTGCAAGCCTTTGATGCAGCCAGCAGTGTTGATAATTGTGTATTTTATGCCAATAGAGTTACATTCGGACAGGGAAGTATTGGTGGCTCCAACGCATTACTACCGGGTGGCGGTGCCATTGGGATTTTAGCAAGCGGATCTTCTGCAGCGGGTATCAGCATTACCAATAGCAAGTTTGTAAGTAATGGTGTAACGGATGCCTTTTTTAAAGGAGGTGCCATAGGTTTGCACACAAAAAACGGCAGCCAACCTCTATACACCGTAACTCTAAATGGATGTCTTTTCTATAATAATTATGTAGGAGCAACCAATCAAACCAACCGTCCAGGTTCGGCTGGAGCTGGGGGTAGTGATGTCAATACTTTGGGAAATGCAGCCGTAAACCCTGGGTTTAATATCTCAAACAGTGTAATGCAATTGGTAAGTGCAGCCACCTATACTGGCTCTTTACAAGCAGGGGGCTATACATTTGGTAGTGGTAACAGCTTTAACAATCAGCCTTCCCCTGGTGGTCTTGGCAATGATGGGGGTGTAGGTACACCGGCTGTGTTAAGCTGCCCTACGGCTATTACCGCACCTTGTTTGGCATCTGATGATCCTAGCCCTGTGTTAAGCGCAACCACCATCACCAATACCTGCCCAAGCAAAACCGTGGATTTAACCACTATTACGGCAACCAACCAAAATAGCGATGTTACCTTAACTTGGCATACAGGAAGTACACCTTCTGATGCCAATAAAGTTGCTACACCAACCAATGTAACACAAGGAGGTACGTATTACGCAGCTTTTTATGACCCTGTTGGTGGATGTTACAGCACAGGAACTACACCTGTCACCGTAATCATTGGTGCTTGTACCACTGTTACTAATGTTTGTCCTGCTACTACTGTAGATTTAACTACTTTGGTAAATGCGGGATCTTTACCGATCACATGGCATACAGGAACTCCTGCAAATGATGGTAATAAAGTTGCCACACCTACAGCTGTAGGGGCAGGCACTTATTATGCTGCCTTTTATGACACTACGGGCGGATGTTACAGCCCTACTACAGGTGCTGTGACGGTTACTATAAAAGTATGCGTCTGTACACAGCCATTCACCACGGGTACGCCAAACGGTTACACCAAAGTAGGGATCAATACCTTTACCAGTCTTCCTGTACCAGGATGGCCGGGAAATGTACCGAACGGATTCCTTGCGTTGGCTTCTACTAACAAAGGTTTTGTGCTTACAAGAACCACTTCGGCTTCCATTACAAATCCTATTGAAGGAATGCTGATTTATGATACGGGCAGCAACTGTATCAAGCTTTATAACGGTACTACATGGAACTGTATCACCAAAAGCTGTAATAATTAATCTTAAAATTTAATACACATGAAATCTACATATCAGAAAATAATTTTATTGAGCCTGATTTTAATAAATTTAGGAATAATAAATGCCCAGGTCGGGATCATAACAACTACCATAAACAGTTCCGGAATTCTGGATTTTCCTTCTGGAACGACTAATGGGATTATCCTTCCTTCAGTGTCCACACTTCCTGCTTCTCCTTCCAACGGTACTTTATTGGCAAGTTCTGCTGATAATACCATAAAAATGTATTCTAACGGGAGCTGGCAAAATCTGGCAGATACGGGAAGTGTTCCTACCATTTCCGGTGCTGAAGCAACCAATAACGGCGTGATTATGGGAGCGCCTTCTTCTTCTGCAACGGGGGTTTTGGTGTTGGAATCTGCCAATAAAGCTTTGATTTTACCTAAAGTGGCCGATCCTCACTTAAATGTGAAAAGCCCGGTTTCGGGAATGATCTGTTATGACACCACCAGCAAATCCCTTGCTGTTTTTGATGGCGTGAAGTGGAATTACTGGAGGTAATATGATATAATACAAGGCCGGCAATTTGCCTTATTTGCCGGCTTTTAATTGTGTGATACAGGAAATTAAATTAGAATCATTATGAATCTGAAAGAAATACATATAGGAAAACTCATAAAACAAAAGGCAGAAGAACTGGATATTCCTGTTCATCGGATCAGCAAATTCCTGAATTATGAGGAGGAGGAAATTGAGAAAATGTACCAATCGGCAAGCATAGACACCTATGTTCTTCTTCGATGGAGCAAACTTTTGAAATATGATTTTTTCAGGGTTTATACTGGTCATCTGATTTTGTATTCGCCACCTTCTGCCGAATCCCCGAAACAGGCTGCAAATATTTCAAAAAATAAACTGCCAAATTTCCGTAAGAATATTTATACGCGTGAGATTATTGATTTTGTTCTGGAAAAAATAAGTACCAAACAAATGACCATTAGCGAGGTAATTAAAAAATACAACATCCCGAAAACCACCCTTTATAAGTGGCTGAAAAGGAACAATGTTAGCTATTGAAAGTATTCATATAAATCCAGAGATTACATGAAACCAAATTATCAACAGCTTTATACAGATATTATTATCGAAAAATATCCTGAGAAAATGAAGGATTCAGCCATTAAGATCAAAATTGAAAATATTCGCAATACCATGGATGTATTGGATATTAATAATATGATTTTTGGTGTGAAACAATTAACAGAAATCAGAAACCGGCAACTCCGTACTTATGATGTAAACTCTATACAGGTAATTTTGGATTACCAAAGAAAAAATAATCTCAGTAATAATCAATTGTCTATGCATTTCAAATTGAGTAGGAATACTATAGCTAAGTGGAAAAAATTGTTCCCCGAAATTGTTTAGCGGAAAAATAATGGTTTTTATTTTTATAAGTTTCTAAGGAAGATCTTTACTCATAATTATTAATGATTGCTTTTTGTTGTTAAAAAAATATGCAAAGCATAATTTATATGTATTTGTAAGCGTAAATTAAATTAAAGAAAAAAATAAGAATGATGAAAAAAAATCAATTATCTCTGCTCCTAATGTTAGGAGTGTCTTCAATGATGTTTTCACAAATCGGAGTTGGAATTGATCAGCCTGACAATTCTGCAATGTTCGATGTTACAAGTACAGATAAGGGTATATTATTCCCTCGTGTAGATTTGCAATCTCTTACCGATACAACTACCGTCCCGAATCCCGCTAATGGTTTAACTGTATTTCAGGTTACGGATTTAGCAAACAACCCTTTCAATACCATGGTGGACGGCTACTATTATTGGAGTGCGGCGGAAAGCAAATGGATAAAACTTCACACTTCAATAGATAACTGGAATTTAAAAGGCAATGCAGGAACAAACCCAGCAGGGGGAGCTGTTACTGATGGCGATTTTTTAGGTACCACAGATGCAAAAGATTTTCAGATAAAAGTAGGAACAGACCCTGTTTATAATAATATTATGCGGGTAAAAAATGCCAAGGGGCATGTGCAATTTGGTAATTGGCGAGACATATCGGCTGCGGCTAATATTGCAGACCCAGATGTATTATTTAATGGAACATTTACAAACGCTCCTGCTAATTTTGCCGTGCAAAACAATTTTACAACAAACGATCTTAACACAGGATTTTTTATAAACAATACCCGCTCAGCAGCATATATAAATAATCCAGGAAGTATCCAGTTTTTTGGTGACATGAATTATGTAAACCTGCGTGCCAATAGTTATACAGGACCAATGGTGGGCAGTTTTAACCAAATCCGTTTAACTGATTCAAGCACCCTTAATGTATCAGTTGCAAATGCACAGACAGCGGGATCTATTGGTTTAATGTCCATACAACTTGGTTCTACCTTGACTGGAAGTACAAACTTTGGTTCTGCTGGAGTTTTTGGTAATTATTCAAACTCTGGAACTGTTAACAATGCGGCTGCGGCTGTGCTAGGTGGTGTTGTTTCAGGAAACGGAACGTTCAATGGTACTATTGCAGGAATACAAGGTTTATTATCATCTAGTAATATATTTAACGGGCAAACGTTTGGTGCACAAGGAAGTATTACCAAAGGTACATTTAATAATACTACCGGTGCTGCTTTAATAGGTGTGGATGCCAACATTCCAAGTACAGGCAGCGCTTCTTTTGCAGCCAATACTTCTGTTTATGGTTTGCGTTCCAATGTAGCGGCTTCTAGTATAGTAAATGGTTATGGTTTGTATATAGAAGATGTAGCCGGAAGCACTTCACAGCATGGCGTTTATCAGACAGGAACAAATGATATAAATAATTTAGCAGGTGCTACTGCTATTGGTACAACCGCGTCCCCAAATTCTACATTGCAGGTAGCGGGTTCTTTAGCTACCAATATTGCAACAGTTGCTTCAGGAGCAATCCCAGATACTGCACATACTGTATTGGTTCAAGGTGCATGTGCAATGCCTTTAGCTTCTGCCAGCAATACCGGGAGGATATATTATTTAATAAATGATACCGCGGGAAGTGTTACCGTTTCAGGAACTTTCAGGGCAAATGGTGCCAATTTTGCAAATCTTGGTTTAGGCACAACACCTTCATCCAATATGGGATTTGTGGTTCAAAGTAATGGTTCGGCTTGGGTATTAATCTCAAGATTATAAAAATAAAAACAATTATTCATATTTTATAAGAAGCCATCTCGTAAAAATGAGACGGCTTCTTCTTTTGACTGAGGAAACTATAAAAGCAAATTAATATTTTATTCTGCCACAGCCAACCACAAAACGCTATAGCTTCCTATAAAGTTTTCATGTTGAAGCGTAAATTTTTCGCTGTCTTTCAATAAATTTTTCACTTTTTTGTTAAGACCAATAAACCAGCTTTGAAAAACCGTTTCATAAGGGGAAAAATTAGCAATTACCCAAATGCTCTTTCCTGAATGGTCTGTTTTTTTGAACACTAAAAGATGAGAGTTTCCGCTGTCTATCAATTCAATATCGTTATTATCTGCAAAAGCAGGAATTTCTTTCCTTAAAGAAATCATTTTTTGCAAATTTTCAAAAACTGACTTTTGAATAGGATACTTTTCTAAATTTTCGGCAACTTCCCAGTTCATCATCGGACGATGAAGCCAGCGATTGTCATTCTTCTTATCTTCTTCTTTCAGATAATCATAAAAGTTAGTAGAAGCAATTTCGTCTCCGCTGTAAATCATAGGGATTCCCCCTAATGACAAAATAATTGCATGTTGAAGAGTAATTCTCCTCAAAGCCAAATTAATCTGAAAATCATCATTAACTTCCATCGCTCTTTCCAGACCACAAAGACTTGCCATTGCACCGCTTAATCTGGCATTTCCGTTAGGTTCTTGCATAAAACGTTTTCCTCTACCAAAATTTCGCCCTTCGTCACAATAATATTCTAACATATACAATCTATGTTGGAGCGGATTTTTTCCCAATTCTGTAATAAGATGATCTTCAAAGCCAAGTCCAATATCATCATGACAACGGGCATAATTAATCCAAGTCGTATTCTTTGGTTTTTTCGGAATGGCATGAATGGATTTTCTGAGTAAATCTGTATTTTGGGAGGCAATCGCTTCCCAGCTCAATGCCATAAATGTTGCATTATAAGCAATATCGCATTCATCTCCTTGTGCAATTCCTTCCCCGAAATATTTTATAATTTCCTGAGGAGCTACAATTGCTTCCGCAATGTAAGCAATTCCCGGAGCTACAATCTGCCCACAAAGTTTAAAAATTTGTAAAACGGTATGTACTTCCGGCAAATTCTGATTGAACCTGCCGATGTCTTTCCACATATAAGCAACCGCATCCAAACGGAAAATATCGACACCTTTGTTCGCCAAAAAAAGCATTGCGTCTATCATTTCCACCAAAACTTCAGGATTGTGGTAATTGAGATCCCATTGATAATTATGAAAAAGCGTCATCACCCATTCTTGGGTATTTTCCAGCCATGTGAAATTTCCGGGAGCAGTGTCCGGAAAAATTTCGAGCATGGTTTTTTCATACTCATCGGGTAACGTTCTGTCTTTAAAAAAATAAAAATAATCTTTATACTTCTGATCCCCATTTTTTGCTTTTATTGCCCATTCATGAGAATCTGCACAATGATTGAGTACAAAATCCATAATGACATTCATATCATTGGCGTGAAGTTCTCGGGATAAGTTTTCAAAATCTTGCATTGTTCCCAGTTTCGGATTGGTTTCGCGATAGTTTTTCACCGCATAACCTCCATCATTTTCAGGTTCCGGAACGTCTAAAAAAGGCATTAAATGCAGTGTATTGATTCCCAGTTTTTTGAAATAGGGAATTTTTTCCTGCAATCCTTTAAAGTTTTTGTTGAATCTTTCCGTGTAAAGCATCATTCCCACGATTTTTTCGGAAGAATACCAGTTGGGAGTTTTATAGCGCTCTACATCTAATTTTTTTAATGCTAAAGAACGTTCTTTGAATTTTTCAACTAAAATTTTGATTAAACCTTTGAAAGACTGTTCTTTATTCGGGTGATGTTGATATAGTTTTTCAAATAAATCTGAAATAATAGGGAAATTTGCTCCTAATCTCAAATGGAAATCGGGATCTGAAATTTCGTTGCCGTTGATAAAAGCGTATAATTGGGAAAGTTTATAGGCTTGTTGCATTTTGTTTAGTTTTTACCATAAAAGAGCCGAAAAAGAAATTGTTTTTACAATTTTGTGATCATAAAGCTGCTCCTTGTACTTTAGCGGTTGCTTTGTTGCAGCCCGACCTGAGTGGAGCTCTCCCGAAATGCAATGGGTTTTTGGTTTGGCTTCGGGAAGCGGGAACGGAGGGCGGTAAAGCTGCCCAAAAAAATATTTTGTTGAATCTTTTAAATAAGAAAGTGCTTTACTAAGTCTTTATTTAAAGTTCCGTTATCTCAATTGATATCACTGTTTTTCTGTTTTTTATGGTTTTGAAATTATGTATTAACTTTTTTTAATTGTTCTAAAGTAGGTAATGCTTCTATTGCACCAAATTCCGTTGTGGAAATGGCCGCTACTTTATTAGCAAAACGTACATAGTTTTTTATTTCTTCAAAATTTTCAGGATTTTTATCACAAATCTGCTTCAGCATCGCTCCTACAAAAGCATCACCTGCACCAGTAGTATCAACAGCTTCTACAGAAATACTTGGGATAATTTCAAAATTTTCATTGAAATAAAGCAGCGTTCCTTGTTTGCCAAGAGTAATGCAAACGATGGCATTTTCTTTTACATCAAAAGATTTAATAGCGTCTTGTAAATCTTCTTTTCCTGAAATGAGTTTTGCTTCTTCGTCTGAGAGTTTTATAAAATCTGATTTTTGAATAAAATCGTTAGAAAATTTAATAAAATCTGAAGTATTGTCATTCCATAACGCATCACGGAAATTTGGATCGAAGCTGATGAAAAAATTATTTTCTAAAGCATACTCTAATGTCTTGAAATAAGTTTCTGTTAATTTTCCACCCAAAAATCCGGTAGCTGATCCGAAATGAAAAACTGCTTCTTCTTTTGGTAACTTCATTTCTTCAAAAGTTAGTAATTCATCTGCTCCGCGCATAAAGATAAAGTCTCTGTCACCTCCTTTTTTAATGCTTACATAGGCAAATGTGGTAGATTCTTTGGTTAAAATCAAGTTTTCTGTATTGATGTTGTCTTTCACCAATATTTCTTTCAAAAACAAACCAAAAGCATCGTTTCCTACTTTCCCGGCAAAGGCAGCTTTTCCTCCAAGTCTGGAACAGGCTATTGCTGCATTAGCAGGAGCACCACCTGCTTTTTTAATGAAATTGACAGATTCTACAAGAGAAGAGTCGATATCTGTGGAAATCCAATCGATGAGAAGTTCTCCGATACAGAAGAGTGTTTTCATGTTTATGATAAATGATAATTAATAAATTATTGTTTTTTTCTAATTGCTTTGTCTTACTCTCATAAAAAGTACCGAAATACTGGCTAAAATAAATAAGACTCCTGCCATAAGAATGGCATTGACAGGGTTGTTTCCTAATGCATTTTTAAAAATCCATCCAAAGGAAATGGTTTGTATAAGCATTGGGATTACGATCATCATATTAATAATTCCCATATAAACGCCTCGTTTTTCCGAAGGGATATCGGGTGAAACCATAGAATAGGGAAGTCCCATCATGGAAGCCCAACCTATCCCGAATAATATCATGGGAAGTAAAATAAGGTATTCGTTGGTAATGAAAGGTAAAATTAATAAAGATACCGCAGTTCCTAATAATGCAGCAACGTGTACTTTTTTGGTTGAATATTTTACAGCAAGCGGAACCAATAAGAGTGCGGTAATCATCGTAACGATGTTATAAGTACCATTCATGAGTCCGGTTTGTCCTACCGCAACTTCTACGTAATGAGAAATTTTGTTTGCCCAGTCTATGTCTGTGGAACCTACTTTAGCACCCGATTTTACCAATTCTAAAATTTTAGAGGCCTTTTGCTCATCAGATTCTGAAACATGATAAATGGTCTTTTTTATGAGTGGAGTTGCGAATTGCCAATAAATAAACAATGCATACCACTGAAATAAATAGACTAATGCCAATTGCCAAAGAATTTTAGGCATTTCTTTAATAGCTTCAAAAATTTCAATAAAAGGACTAAAGAAATTCCTGTTTTTATTTTCTTCTCTTAATTTTTGCAATTCTTCTTCACTTGGTGGAATTTCCGGAGTTTTATACACAGACCATCCTACTGAAGCAATAGAACATACTGAGCCCAAAAAAAATGAATAATATACCCAAGCTGGAATTCCGGTTGAAGAATTTCCTCCAAAATATTTTTGGAAAACAAATAGGGAAAGGTTTGCCAGTGTAATTCCGGCACCTACAAATAAACTTTGCATCTGAAATCCAAAAGTTTGCTGATTTTCCGGCAGTTTATCTCCAATAAAAGCTCTGTAAGGTTCCATAGCTGTATTGTTGGCGGCATCTAAAATCCACAATAATCCGGCTGCCATCCAAATAGATGAACTAAACGGAAAAATAAATAAGGCTATGCTGCAAAGTAAGGCACCAATTAAAAAGAAGGGCTTTCTCCGTCCCCATTTTGGCGACCATGTTTTATCACTCATTGCACCAATTAGCGGTTGGATGAGAAGTCCTGTAACGGGACCTGCCAAATTGAGAATGGGCAACTGTTCTGCATGAGCTCCCAGAAAAGAATATAACGGATTTACAGCAGTCTGCTGCAATCCAAAACTGTATTGGATTCCGAAGAAACCTACATTCATATTCCAGATTTGCCAAAAGCTGAGTTGGGGGAGTTTGGTTTTCATTGAAGGCAAAAATTTAGTAAATAGTCTTGAAAATTTTAAAAATGTGGAACATAAAAAGCTATGTTCCACATTAAAGTACAAAATTAAAATGTTATGAAGAAAAATTGTTAGTATCCTGGGTTTTGATGCATAGTTGGTGCAGCTGTAAGTGCAGCAGCAGGAATTGGAAATACCATCACATGTCTGTCAGAAGTATTAGTTCTACCTTGGCATGGCTGAAGAAAAGTACCAAAACGAATTTGATCGGTTCTTCTATGTCCTTGCCAATATAGTTCTCTCGCTCTTTCATCTAATATATCCTGTAAATTACTAATTGTAATAGTAGATGCTCCTCTAGCGGTTCTTAGTTGGCCTACTAAAGTATTAGCAATAGCAAACTCATTTTTCCGAGCATGTGCTTCAGCTTTCATTAATAAGCAATCAGATAAACTCAAAAAAACAAAGTCGTTATTAGCATTAGAATTAACTTTGCCTACAGCTGAAAAATCAGGAAGGTATTTAATAACTCTCATTCCTTGAGCTTCATTAGATGAAAAAAGATCAAAATCAGTTGTAAATATTAGAGGTGCACCTTGTCTGGTTTTTAATGCAACTCCATTATAATCGTATTGTTGCCCTAACAATAAACCAGCTTTAATTCCACTATTGGTTGTAAGGTATGGAAGTGAAGTAGAAAGTCTAGGATCATTAGGGTCAGTATTAATGAATTTATTATATAAATCAGTAGTAGTTACGGGGCCGTTATAGCCGTCTGGAATTTGCTTATAATGAGTAGTCATAAATGAAAACTGAAACATAGCAGAACCAATACTGTTAGTATTTTGCTTTGAAAAAATGATTTCAGTAGATTTTTCGCCATTATCAGGAGCGAAATTTTGAAAATAATTTTGTCCTGCTGTATTTCCTGCAATATTGGTGAAACTAGTACCAGCCATTGCTAAATCTGCATATTGAATAACTTTGTCCATATCTGTAGACTGAAACATATCTGAAGTTACTTCTTGTGGTTTTCCGTCTGCATCAGTAGCCTTGTAAACAGCTCTATTGAGGTACATTTTTGCTAATAATGCATATCCTGCATTTTTACTGGCTTTATATGCAGTAGATGGCGAATAAGCTGGTAAGTTATTTACTACAGCCTCTAATTTTGCGATTTCTTTATCAATAGCTTCCGCTCTCGTCCAATATATTGATGGAACAGATGATGCTTCTTTAGGCTCTCTCAATATCGTTTGTCCAAAGTGGTCGGTTAACAACCATAAAAAATAGGTTTGTAAGAAGGTTGCTTCTGCTTTTTCTTGAGTGGTAGCATTAGCAAATCCTAAAACTTGCGTAGCATAAGCAATACCTTTATTAATATCATTAAAACTATTGACAACTTGAGGATTAGAAGGAGTCCAAGTATGTAAATGCATTTGTTGCCATTTTCCACCATCATACCAGTCAGAGCCTCGAGTTGGCTTTGCCTCTTCATCTGAAGAATCTTCATTGAGTGTCCATATAGACCAAGGACTTCCAGGGCCTTCTAAAAGAGTATAAGTGTATGCTAAAGTTTGGCTTGCTGTTAATAAAGTTTCTGCCTTTGGGTCGTTTTCTGCTATTGCATCGTTTAGCCTTTCATCTATATTACAACTTACCAAACTGAAAAATAATGCACTTACCGCAAATATGGTTGTATTTCTTTTTTTCATGATTTTAAATTTTTTAAAAATTAACATTAATTCCTGCTGAGAATACTCTAGCTTTTGGGTATGAAGCGTAATCAATACCATAAGATGGAACACCATTGATTGCTTTATTTGTATTTACCTCAGGATCGAATCCATCATATCCGGTTATTATAAATAAATTTTGCCCTGTAACATTAAACCTAATGGATTTTATTACATCAAAGACTCCTCCTTGACCTTTTAAAGTATAGCCAATACTCATGTTAGCTAATCTAAAGAAATCAGAGGAGTGTAAAAAACGAGTAGAAGCAGCGTTTGCATTTCCAGTTAGAGCTTCACCATTATTTACAATATCTCTGGTTACATTAGTGCCTTGCGACAAAGCCGCAGAATAGAATAAAGCATTTGCAGTATTATCATAAACAAGCCCTCCATATTGTCCGTATCCGTTTACTGCAAAATCCCATTGTTTATAATTTCCTTTTACATATAAGCCAACATTATAATTTGGAAGGGCAGAACCAGAATGCATTTTTACAGCCTTACTTATATCACTTGTCGTACCACCATCTGCTGTTTTGTATAAAGATAAACCATTAGCATCAAAGCCTACAAATTGTAGTAAATTAAATGTATAAAGTTCTGTTCCTTCAAAGTGCCCTTGTGCAAATTCATCTGTTAAACCTTGACCGTTAAGTGTCCCTGTCCTGATTCCTTCAATACCTGTAAATCCATCTGCTTTTATTCCAGTAGTTTTGGTGGTATTATATGAAATGTTTCCTCCAAAGTCTAAATTGAAATTTTCAGATTTTATAACCTTGTAATTTAGAGAAAATTCGATTCCTTTAGAGGTCAGTTCTGTATTTTTTAAGTTTCTCCAACTAAACGGAAGATCCGTAGGTCTTTGAATTTCTGTTGTATACCATAAAATATCAGTACTTGTTTTTTTATAAACATCTAAAGTACCTGAGATTTTATTATTTATTAATGCAAAATCAATACCTGCATTATATTGAGTGGTTTGTTCCCATTTAAGATCAGGGTTACCATAATTTACAGTTCTCCATACACCATTTACAGGTCTTAAAATAGTTCTTGATGCACCAGCAGGAAAATCTTGATTACCTGTAATTCCCCATCCACCTCTTAGCTTTAATGAATTAAAGATTTTAGGAGCAAATTCTTCTCGGTCAATATTCCAAGCTGCTGAAATTGCTGGAAATGTTCCATATTTATTATTTTGACCAAATTTTGAAGAGCCGTCTCTTCTTACAATTGCATTCAAAGTATATTTATCTTTATATGTAAATATAGCTCTACCAAAAAAAGATTGCAATTTTACAGTAGGATCATTATAAGCAGTATTTACAAACTGACCAGTTCCAGAAGTATTTACTTTGGTTCCAATGTAAATATTGTCAAGATAATCATTTTGATCATGTGAATTTCCAAATCCGGTAACCACTATTGTTTCACCGTAATTATCAAACTGTTGGAATGAATAACCTGCTAAGGCATTTAATTTTAATTCTTCCGTTAAGTTTGTGTTATAATTTAATGTATTTTCTACTAAATAGTTGTATTTTCTAATGTTAGCTAGTCCGGCAACTCCATCTGCAGATGCAATTTGATTTACATTAATATAATTAGATGCAGCAACTCCTCTTTGTGAGTTTGAATAATCTACTCCAAAGCTAGTTTTGAAATCAAGTCCTTTCATTACAGTAAGAGTAGCAGCAATATTACCAACAGTTCTAAAGGTTTTAGTAATATCTGTATAATAGTGGAGTAGGTTGAGTGGATTTCTTGGATTATCAGAAATTTTGGTATAACCCGAAACCTCATTAGGATCATAAAGATTTAATGTAGGATTCCATCGAAGTGCACTGATAACTATATCACCCTCTGCACCGGCTGATTCTGCTAAAGGTGGGGAATATGCTTTTATAAAACTTGCAGATAGACTGGATTCTAAATTCAATTTTTTATCAAAAAACTTTTGATTAATAAAATATGATATGTTTGTCTTATTTTGTCCCGAGTTTTTTAGAATACCTTTTTGGTCGAGATACCCCAAAGATATTCTGTAACTACCATTTTCTGAACCTCCACCATATGATAAATCATATTGTTGATTAGACCCTGTTCTTAAAACAGATTTCAAAGGATCGATGGAAGCTCCTTTATTATTTGATGGTCTAGCTGCTGCAAATTCAGAAGCTGAAAGCAAGTCATATTTTTTTGAAATGTTGCTAAAACCTGCTGTACTAGAAAAAGATAATTGGCCTATACCTTTTTTGCCTTTTTTAGTAGTGATTAAGATTACACCGTTTGCTCCTCTCGATCCGTAAATAGCTGTTGCAGAGGCATCCTTCAAAACATCAATACTTTCGATATCACTAGGATTTATGAAATTCATTGGATTTGATGCTGCACCAGCTCCAAAACCTAAATCTGCTCTTCCGGAGCTACTGTCTCCTGAAGATAGTGGAACTCCATCTATTACATATAAGGGATCTGCACCAGCTCTTACAGAGCTAAAACCTCTAATAGTAACAGAGGATTTACCATTTGGATCTCCACTGGAAGAAGTAATCTGTACGCCAGCTGCCTTACCTTGTAATAGTTGATCTGGGGAGGTATTGACTCCTTTGTTGAAATCATCTGCTTTTACAGACGTAAGTGCACCTGTCGCATCTTTTTTCTTGGTACTTCCATACCCAATAAGAACTACCTCTTCAATTTTTTTCTCTTTTGTTTGGTCTTCTTGTTCTTGTGCCATGGCAATTCCGTTTACCATTAAGCCTACGAGAAGCAAAGGGAGTTTTAATTTTTTCATATAGTATATATTAATTAAAAATTGTTTTTTACAAGTGTAATTGATATTCAACAAAGGGATATTAAAACGATTATTGTTTTATTTCTATCGTTTTTTCATCGAGTCCAATTCCTTTTATTTTTATTGATTTCCATTTTTTAGGAAGGATTCCTTTATTGTACTGTATCCCTTTATCGGTAAGTTCTACTCCTCCGAAACCATAAATAATACCTTGCAGCATAGCTCCTGCTCCTGTAGCAAAATAGGGGTTATTACTTTTTGCAGATTCTGAAAATACTCCGAAAGGAGGTCTTGAATTTGGAAGATACGATTTCACGAAATATTCATAAGCTTTTTCTGCATTTCCCATTCTTGCGAACATTACCGTCATTACTCCGGCTCCCATTGCAGGACCATCATTTTTATCCATTTTTTCAGAATAATAGTTCAGGTCTTTTTCTATCTGATTTTTGTCTGTAATAATGTGTAAAGGATATGCCAATAGATTTACATCGGCTTGTTTTATCATTTGTCCTTTGTAGCCTTTATAATTTTGTGTAATTCCGTTTTCTTTATGAATTACTATTTTATCGGCTACTTCCTGCCACATTGGATTGGTTTTTTCTCCTAAGATTGTGGCTGCTTTTATAGTATTGCGCAAGGTTTCTATTGCGGCACCGTTGGTAAAAGCGTTATCATCTATATGTTGTGCATATTCATCTGCGCCTACTACATTTTTTATAGAGTAACTTCCGTCATCATTTTTATGAACCCTACTTACCCAAAAGTCAGCCGTTTCTTTTAAAACTTTATAATTTTCTTTTAGCCAATTTTTGTCTTGTGTTACAGTGTAATAATTCCAGAAAGCTATGGCTACATCTGATGTAATATGTTGCTCGAAAATTCCCGTCAAAGCCCAAGTTGGTGTTGCTTCTTCTCCGATATCATCCGATTCCCAAGGATACATAGCACCTTTATATCCATAGATCATCGCTTTTTGTTTGGCTTTTTCCAAACGATCTGCTCGATAATCCAAGCAAGATTTTGCCATTTCCGGCTGAAGAGCCAAAAATATAGGATACATCCATAGCTCTGCATCCCAAAAAATATGTCCGTTATATCCTTGTGAAGAAAGTCCCATTGGAGCGATGCTTTGTCTGGAATTGGGACGTATAAAAGAATACAAATTATAAAGCGCAAAACGTACTCTTTGTTGAGCATCCAAATCGCCTTCTATTTCTATATCTCCGGAATTCCAAAGTTCTGCCCAAGCATTTTTATGTCGGTTTAGCATTTTGTCAATACCTTCTTGTAAAGCAAAAATTGGTTGTCTTTCAGATTCGTTCAGAGGGTCGGTTACATCTTTTGAAGTGCAGATTCCTCCCGCAATAGCAAAACGATATTTTTTTCCTTTTTCTAATTTTTTGGTAAAACCTACCTCTTCATTTATATATTTTAGTTCTTCCTTTCCTTCATCAAACAAAAAGGTAGTAGAAGCGGCAACTTTGTATTTTCCGTTTAAGGTATTGGCAACAGTGCCGAAAACCGGCATCAAATATTCATTATCTTTTAGGACGCGGTAATTTTTTTTCGCATTCTTCAATTCATCCGGAACTACCATATAGTTGAATGCCGAAATTTCGATGTCCTTTTTCGGGGTAATTTCCACAATTGCCATTGCTGCAAAAGGATTGGCTCTGTTCGCAAGAATGCTGTAATCTATCGTTGCCAAATCTTGAAAGCTGAAAGATGTAGTTGAAATGCCGTCTTTCATATCAATAGTTTGTTGCCAATTGCTGATATTTTGTCCGGATATTTCTTGGTTGTTGATTTTTAGCCTCAGATTTAGAAATTCTATACCTCTTACAATTCTGCTTATGCCATTTTCCGGACTAGCCTCATATACACCACCCAAAATAACTTCTTTATGACGTAAAGGAGTATCATCTGTTACAATACCGAATTGACCATTTGCCATAGAAACTCCGTTGTATTTGTCTCTGGAATTGGCAGTAAGATGCCATCCATCGGAAATATGGGTTTGAGCAAATAGCACTGGTGCAATGCATAAAGACGAAATTATTCTTAGGTTATGGAAAATTTTCATTTTCAGGTTATATTTTTGTGTTATCAAATTTTAAAAAAGTAGAAAGAATTAAAATTTATTATTACGTATTTATAATTTTAATAAATTGTTTTACTCTTTACATTTTACTGTGTAAATTATCTTTACTATTATTATAAAAACAGTATGTCTCAAATATATTTTTTTTTTGTATATAAAAAATTATATCATATTGTCTTTTTATAGTACAATATTAACAAACGTTTGCGCAAACGTTTGATGTTGGTAAGTTTTTGTTGATTAGCATCTTTAAAAGCTCAATTTTACTATATAATGCATAGTTTTTTATCTGCAAATTTTCACCAAAAACCAATGTGATTTCCAAAATAAGAATGGCTAAAAAATTATATGAGTTATTTTGCATAAAAAAAACGATTGAGGATATCTATATCCATCAATCGTTTCGAAGTATTACCCTAAACTCTCTATTTATTATCAATGAGAGGCTATGAAAAAAGTATATTAATTCTTAATAATCTTTGTTGAAGATCTCTTTGTACCATCTAAAACTGTAAGAGTATAAACTCCTTTTTCCAACCAAGAAACATCAATATTATCAGAATATGCAGTATCTAAAATCAATCTTCCGGTATTATCAATAATGCTTATTTTAGACTGATTTTTGTTGTAGCTTTTAGGCATATTTAATTTTAAAGAATTTTTAACCGGATTTTCTACTAATACTTTTTCCTGATTTATATTCTCATTTACAGCTAATGAAGAGGTAAAAAGTTCACTATAGCTTTTGCCGGCTTTGAAAATTCCGAGTTTTGCTGTAGGCAGACCTGTGGAAGAGTTGGCTCTTATATAAAAACGGTCAATATTAAGAGTTGCTGCATAATCATTACCTGCTGTTATTAAAGCATCTGGAGTAGTAGGCTCTGCTGAAGAAGATGGATCTACAAATATGGATATAGTATCATCCGAAGTTGTTGCACTATTGCAGACATATTTTATTACTACAAGATGATTGGTATTCAAAGGATAGGCAGAAGAGGTATAGACTGTTGTACCCGCTGAACCTTTATAGCCTCCAATTTTAAAACCTCCGGTTGCATTTTGTAAAAATAATCTAAATGCAGTATTAAAAGATCCACCACTCAGAACACGCATAAAATCTGTTGGACTGGATGCAGGTGCACTACTTGGATTTATTATAAATGAAAAATAAAATACATTAGTACCAGAAGGCATAGCTGCGGCAGTAGACAAATTTCTACCTACAGAATCTTGATTAGGGACTACAGATGCAGAATTAGCAGAAGAACCATAATTGTTATACGATATAGCTGAAGCTACTACTTGTGTATTGGTGCACCCAAAACCGGCACAACCACCGCCACCGTATGTACTAGAATTATTGGTCCAGCTTCCTTGTCCATTTAGTTGTGTACCAGCAGTGTAAGTGGAAAGGTCATCATTTAAATAGGTTTGGGCAGAAAATAACGAGGCTGAAAATAATGCCCCAAAGAATAGTTGTTTTTTCATAAGATTTTTCGTTGATAATTATTTGCATAAAAAAAATTATGCAAATCTATTTTTTAGTTGTTTTAAAAATTAAATTGGGGTCTATATTACAGATTATTTTTAATGCAAATTATTACGCAATCGTTTGCTGTTGATAAAAAAATGAAAGTTTAATTTATAATTAATATATTTATATGGTTTTTTAACTTTAAATTAACATATTCACTAGAGTTTAAAAACTCAAAAGGATTTTGACACTATATGAAAAGAACAACAATAAAAGATATTGCTAAATTATTACAAATAAGTCCTTCTAGTGTTTCAAGGGCTTTAAAAAATCATCCTGATATTAGTGAGAATGTAAAAGCTCGTGTGAAAGATCTTGCTCAAACGTTGAACTATGTTCCGAATCATTTTGCAATAAATTTTAGACAAAAATCTACCAAAGTAATTGGGCTTATTGTTCCTAAAATATCCATGTTTTTTGTTCCTTCAATTATTAAAGGTATATCTACTGTTCTTACTAAAGAAGGATATCAATTTTTCATTTTATCTTCCGAAGAATCTTTTGATATGGAACAGGAAAACATTAAAACCTGCATCAATTCAAGGGTTGACGGTATTTTGATATCTTTGACGCAAGAGACAAAAACATTGGATCATCTGGCACAAATTGATGATTTGGAAATCCCTATTGTTATTTTCGACAAAAGCCTTCCGCAAAATAAATACAATGAGGTAGTTTTTGATAATGAAAAGAGTGCTACAATGTGTGCAGAAAAATTAATAAATGCAGGGTGTAAGAAAATATTAGCCATTTTTGGAAATGAAAAACTGGAAATTACCCAAATGAGGAGAAATAGCTTCCTAAAATATATGCAAGAACATTCAGATGTATATTGCAAAACTATTTTCTGCGATTCTGCAGATATGGTAAAAGATAAAACAGAAACAATACTCGACTATGAAGAATTTGACGGTTTTTTTGCAATGAGTGACGAAACACTTGCCGGATTAAACATTGCTCTAATTAATAAAAACCTTAATAATACATATAGAAAAGTAGTTGCTATAAGTGAAGGGATTTTACCAAAATATATTAGCGAAAGCTATGAATATGAAACTAATGACGGGTTAAAAATGGGAACAATGGTTGCTAATGTTTTACTTGAAAAACTTCAAAAAGAAAAAAATAGTTCTGGAGACTTGCCAAAAAAATATTTGATTTAATATCATCTGCTTTCCTTCTATACCAAAATCTTTCATTAAATCCAATTCGTATTCACGAAGATGAAATATAATGTACACAATTTTCATTGTGTGTTCAGATAAAAACCGGACATAGAAGAATTATTTCCATTAAAGTTTTTAATCGGTCTCAGATACGAACGATCTAAGGTTCTATTTTTAAAAATGTATTCAGAAAAATTATTATCCTTAACATATTACCTTAAAAATTTATATACTTACACCAATGTTAGTTACTTACAAAGATGACCAAATATTGACTCTTGTTCATTGAAAAATTAATTTTGCAACATAAAATTTTAAAACTTATGAGCTTAAAAAATCCAAATGCGGTTCGTCCTCAGAACCCTAAAAAAATAGCTATCGTTATTGCAAACCCAACAATCTCTACCACCACACAATGGCCGGTTGGTTTTTGGTGGAGCGAATTGACTCACCCTTATTACGAATTTGTAGAAAAAGGCTATCAGGTAGAAATTTTTTCACCAAACGGAGGCAAGTGCGAAGCTGATGCCATGAGCGATCCTAATGATGTAAGTGGATACTCTGCTACAGATCTTATCAGTCAGGGGTTTATTTGTACACCTGCACTACATTCTTTGTTAGAAAATACGAAAAAAGTGGCCGAAATCAATGTGTCTGAATTTGATGCGATTGTTGTTGCAGGTGGACAAGCGCCTATGTTCAATTTTGCGGAGGCTACCGATTTGCACCAAAAATTTGTAGAATTTTATGAAGCAGGAAAAATTGCGGCTGCATTGTGTCATGGCGTAGCTATTTTAAAATATGCCAAACTAAGCAACGGTGAGTTGTTGGCTAAAGGAAAAACCGTTACAGGTTTTGCCAATGTAGAAGAAGACTTTGCCGACAATGCGGTGTGGAACTACAATCTGTTGCCAAGAGATCAACACATTATGCCTTGGAGAATTGAAGACGAAATGAAAGCCATCGGTGCCAATTACATTCAGGCTGGTTTGTGGAAAGGTTTTGCGGTAAGAGACGGCAATTTGGTTACGGGACAACAAAATTTCAGCGGTGCAGAAACAGCAAAATTGATTATCGCAGCACTGGGAGAATAATTTAAAAACAATCAAGACAATGAAAAAAATATTTTTAGCAGCTTTACTATTCATTTATTCCATTAATGTTTTTGCGCAGCACAATGCCGGAAACAATGGTAAAATTTTAATGATTGCCAGTAATCCTTCGGTTTCCAAAACCACAGGTTGGCCTATTGGTGTTTGGTATGCAGAACTTACACATCCGTATTGGGTTTTTAACGAAGCTGGTTACACCGTAGATATTGCCAGTTTAGATGGTGGTGAAATAAAATTCGATGGTTTTAGTGATCCTGAAGATGCCAGCAAATATGCGGCCTTCGATTATATTTCTTTAGGTTTTAAAAAAGATGAAAGCAAAATGGCGCTTACTAAAAATACGCTGAAGCTGTCATCTGTAAATCCTAATGATTACAAAGCTATTTTTATTTGCGGCGGACAAGGTCCAATGTACACCATGTACAAGAATGCAGAAATTTCCAAATTCGTATCCGATTTTTATCAAACAGGTAAACCAACAGCAGCTATTTGTCATGGTACTTGCGTATTGTTGGATGCAAAATTACCCAACGGAAAATATATAGTAGAAGGTAAAAAATGGACAGGTTTTGCTAACAGCGAAGAAAATTATGCGGACGCTTATGTAGGTAAAAAAATCCAACCTTTCCGCATTGAAGACGAAGCAAGGAAAATGCCTAATTCAAGATTTGAAGTAGCACACATGTTTGATGCATTTGCTTTGCGTGATGGAAATTTAATAACAGGACAACAACAAAACTCCGGGGCAAAAGCAGCAGAATTGGTGCTAAAAGCATTGGAAGAAGATAAAAAACGTTATCCTACTTATGTATTGGTACACGGAGCTTGGGCAGACGAAAGCGCTTGGGGAATGGTAAGAAACCAATTAGCCGTTAAAGGAAATGTAACGGTGGTAAACCTTCCTGCGCATGGTGCAGACAATACTTACGGAGCAGGAATTGGATTGAATGATTATGTAAAAACCGTTACTGATGCTATTAACAAAACAAACGGAAAAGTTATTTTGGTGGGGCATTCTATGGCAGGAGCAATTATTTCGCAGGTAGCAGAAAACGTTCCTAATAAAATAGATAAGCTGATTTATGTTGCTGCTTATCTTCCTAAAAATGGCGAAAGCATTCAATCAATTAACACAGGATTTTTTGGAAATAAACCGATAGAAATTTTTGAATTCAACCAAGATTATTCATTGGTTTCGGTAAAGAAAGAAGCTATCCCAACTGTGGTGTGTGCAGATTGCCCGGATTATATGAAAGATGTTTTGGTAAAATACCACAGACCAGAACCTACAAAAGGCTTCAACGACAAATTGAAATTGGGAGTTAATTTTAATAAAGTTCCAAAATATTATATCAGTACCAAAAACGACGGTGCCATTCCTTATGCGTTGCAACAAAAAATGGTGAAAGAAAACGGTACGGTAAAAAAAGTATTTGAATTAGAAACTTCACATCTTCCTTTTGTAGTAAAGCCACAAGAATTTGTGCAAATCATAACATCCATTAAATAAACCAAGAATGGAGCCGCTACAAAAAACCGTTTTAGTTATTGGCAGACACGCCAGTATAATGGAGAAAGTAACCCATTTATTAACCAATAACGGCTACAAAGCATTAGGAGAGCAATCTAACGAACAAGCGGTTGCTACTTTTAAATCGAATACAATAGATGCAGTTATAATTGGTGGTGGTGTGGATGCTGAAAGCAGAGATTATTTTCGTAAAATATTTTTAGAAATAAATCCCGCCGTAAAAATAATTGATGCACATCCACAAACGGTATTAACAGATTTAGCCAATGCTTTTTTAAATGATTAAGTACAGACTTTGTAATTCATGAAAAAAATTGGTTTTATACTTATTATTCTTTTGTTGAGTTTGGGTAAAACATTTGCCCAGCTCAACGAAAGCGATACTTTAAAATTTCAGTTAAGAACTTCACTTTCCGGAAATTATCAAAACGGAAATGTACAGGTTCTTACTCTAAAAGGCAGGCTGGATGCGGCTTTTAAGCTATCGGACGATTTTGTGGTAAAATCGCAGAACAGCAATCTGTATCAGGAGTTTTATGGTAAAGAAGCGGATAATGACATCTTCAGCAGAAACTATCTTTATTATAAACCTCAGCAAAAAATATATCCTTATGCCATTGCTTACATCAGTACCAACTATCGCCGAAAAGTAGATATGCGGTATTTTGCAGGTGGAGGTGTTACTTATCAGCTTTTACAAAGCAGAAAAAATATTTTGAAATTATCCGCCAATATTATCTATGAGCAGTCTCATTTTGCTGCCAATAATTTTAATAACAGTTTTTACAACGGTTCAGATAAAATAAAACTTTGGCGTGCATCTGCTTTTATATCCGGTTGGAACTGGCTGTTGGATAATCATCTAAGACTCTATTATGATGCGTATTGGCAACCTGCATTTAATAAAGCAGATAATTACCGAACACAATGGGATGCCGGTATAGATTTTCCCATCTGGAAGGGACTTGCGCTGAATGCGATGTACACTTACACACATGAAAATGTAGTACCGCTAAATACAAAAACAACGGATAATATTTTGACGTTTGGTATAAGCTATAACATAAAATCAAAAGAATAAAATGAAATATTATAATTATCTATTAGCAGGCGTTTTTATCGCCTTATCACATAAAGGTTTTTCTCAAACGCTTCCTCCCATTTTTGAAAATACACCAACGGTTTTACAACCTTCCAAAACAGTTGCTTCCTATCCCATAAATACATTTTTAGAAAATATTGCGAAAGACGAAAATGGGAATTTATATGTAACCTCTTTAGAAGAAGGATTAGTATATAAAATTTCGCCTCAATATAAAAGTTCTGTCTTTGCAAAAATGCAAGGCAAACTGGCAGGAATTGCACATGCAGGCAAAAATACCTTTTATCTTACAGGATGGAATAACACGGGCAATCCAAGCATTTTTTTAATGGATAAAAGCGGTAAAATTACTTCTGTGGCGGAACCGGAGGGAGCTGAATTTTTGAATGGTATCGTAAAATTTGGCAAGGATCAATATCTTATCTGTGATTCTTACAAAGGCGTAATCTGGGAATTTAAACCCTCCACTAAAAAAACAACTGTATGGCTGGCTGATGAAAAACTGGCACGTGTAGATGCTACCCATACTTTCCCTGCTGCAAACGGTATCAAAATTTACAAAAACAAAGTATATGTGAGTAATACCGATAAACAGACTCTTCTTACCATACCTGTTATCAATAAAAAAGCTGGCAAGCCTGAAATTTTTATTGATAAAGTAAACCTGGATGATTTTGACATAGCCGAAAATGGAGACATTTATGCCACCACACATGTCTATAATAGTGTAATTAAAATTACACCAGAAAAACAGGTTGCCATCATTGCACAAGAAAAAGAAGGTGTTACAGGATCTACAGCTTTAATCCTGTTAAAAGAAAAGAAACGTGCTTTTGTAACAACAAACGGGGGAATGTTTTTACCTCCTGCATCCGGAATAGAAAAAGCCAAAATCGTTGAAATCAAATTAAGCAAAGAATAAATTTTCTTCTAAAATCTATAAAAATGACAATGAAAGTTAATCTCTTTTTCCTCATTCTGTCTTTAGTAGCAGGAATGATGATTCCCTTTCAAAGCGCTATGAACGCCAATTTGGGGAAAAATTTACAAAGTCCTTATTTTTCGGCACTCACAGTTTTTGTGGTTGCGGCTTTGGGCTTGTTGCTGTATATTTTTGTTAGCAGACAAACCGTTCCTTCATTAACGCAATACAGCGGTGCAAGCTGGTGGAGTTATTTAGGCGGAATATTGGGCGGAGCTTATATCTTGCTCATTGTAATTTGCGCTCCCAAACTTGGTATTGGCAATGTAACCGTACTGGTTCTGTTGGGGCAAATTATTTCGGCAATGATTATAGACCATTTTGGATTGCTACAAACTCCGATACACGCCATCAACTGGCAACGTTTTGCAGGTGTGTTGCTAATGATAGCCGGTGTGTATTTGGTAAAGAAATTTTAAGTATAAAAATTAATAGATACTTTATGTACAATAAAATTAATTTTTAGATTTTTGTATTCTATAAAAAATAATGGAGAAACGTAACGAAAAAATAGTACATCAGAAGTTAAGCGATTACCGGTTTGAGTTTTTGTTAGTGGCGTTGCTTTTTTTGTTGTTCGATAAAGTGTTTTTTCCGAATAATGTTTTTTTCTTACGATACGTTTGGCCCTTCAACATGGTGTTTATTGCGGTAGCTTGTTTCGGTATTTTTAAAGAAAAAAGCAAAAACATCAATATTCTCAGAAACCTTTTTGGTATCATTAGTGTTTTAATGCCGGTAGGTTTCATGTTTCTGAACCGTAAATTATGGTTTATAGAATTTCTCACCGTTTTCTTTGCTGTGTACTATACGTTCATATTTATAGAAATAATGCGGCAGATTACCAAAGCAAAAGAAATTCGACTGAATGTAATCATCGGTTCGTTTTGTGGATATATGTTGCTGAGTTTGGTGGCGTTGTTTTCCTACCTTTTTATAGAATTAAATTTTCGAGGTTCATTTCACGGCATTAATCAAAATGATATATCCGCAGTGTACAATGAGCTGTCTTACTTTAGCTTTATAACCCTTACCAGTATTGGTTTTGGAGATATTTATCCCATTACCGATATGAGCAGGCTGGTAGTAGCATTTTTCGGGATGGTAGGACAGTTTTATATGGTGGCAGTTGTAGGAATCATCATTTCGAGGTTTGCTTCGAAATAATAATAAACAAGAATAAAAAAATGAGTAAACTAATTATAATTATAGGAGCAGGACCCGGCATAAGTCAGGGAATTGCAGAAAAATTCGGGAAAGAAAACTTTAAAATTGCTTTAGTTGCAAGAACTGAAGAAAAACTTCAACAGCAGGTAATGGATTTAGCAAAAAAAGGAATTGATGCTACCTATGCTGTTGCCGATGTTGGAAATGAAGAAAGCCTGAAAAGCGCTTTATATCAAATTAAAGAAAAAAAAGGTCACGCAGAAGCTATCATTTACAATGCTGCTGCCGTTTCTATAATGGATATTTTAGAGCAAAAATGGGAAACCATAAAATCTCAAATGGATATTACTGTAGGCGGATATTTCAATTTAATGAAAATGGTATTGCCTTTTTGCATCAAAGAAAACAAAGGAAAATTATTTGTAACCAACGGCGGTTTTGCCTTGGGCGGAGACGATCAGTGGACTTCTTTAAGTGTTGGAAAAGCTGCACTAAGAAATCTGGTACAGGCATTTCAGAAAAAAGTACAAGGAACTAATGTACACGTGGCGCAAGTTACCGTTTGTGGTTTTGTAAATCCGGAAGATGAAAAATACAGTCCGAAAGCCATTGCAGAGCAGTACTGGAAGCTGTACAATCAGAAAGAAGGAGAATTTGAAGGAGAGATTATTTATTAATTCTTTTCCAAATTATTCAAAATGAATGGATTATTTTAAATTCAAATTTAAATGTATTTGATTTTAAAGTTAATGCCTGAAATCTAATTCCTGCAAACTGTTTATTGATTTTCCTTTGAAGCAGAAAAAAATTAAATTTGGAAAAAAATTAAAATGGAAAAAAATATAAAAAAACAGTATTCCAATAAAGAAATAACAGTAGTTTGGCAACCTCATTTATGTATTCATTCTACTATCTGTTGGAGAGGAGAAAAAGGACTTTCGCAGGTTTTTGATCCGAGAAAAAAACCTTGGATTACTTTAGACGGTGCAGATAGTGAAACAATCATGAAAAAAATAGATGAATGCCCAAGTGGAGCATTAAGCTATTTTAAAAATAATGAAGCTGGAGAAGATGCAAAAGTAGATGTAGAAACAATAATAGAAGCTGCTAAAGATGGTCCATTATTAGTTTACGGAAATATCACCATCAAAAAATCTGATGGAGAAGAAGAAAAAAAATCAAAAGTTACTGCGTTTTGCAGATGCGGAGTTTCGCAAAACAAACCTTTTTGTGATGGTTCTCATGTTAAAATTAATTTCAAAGGATAAACTATGCAAACAAAAAGAAGCTATACTTTCAAAGAAGTTTTATTATGGACACGTAGAGACATTTTCTTATTGCTTTGTATAGCAGTAATTCCTACAGTTATTTATCAATATACTCATTGGGAATGGATGACGCTGCCTTGGTTACCAATTGCATTGATAGGTACTGCGGTAGCTTTTGTAGTGGGTTTTAAGAACAATGCTTCTTACGATCGTCTTTGGGAAGCCAGAAGAATATGGGGTTCTATCGTTAATTTTAGTAGAACTTGGGCTATTATGACTAAAGATTATGTTACCAATCAGCACGCAAAAAATCCGGTTTCTGAAGAAAAACTTCATGAAATTCACATGGAACTCTACAACAGGCATTTTGCTTGGCTTACTGCTCTAAGATACCAGCTTAGATTAAATAAAGATTGGGAATCAATACATTTGAAGCATAATAAAGAATACAGAGACAAAGTGTTTCGGGTAGATGAACATGATCATTCTCTTGTTGATGCCATAAAACCTTACCTTTCTGAAAAAGAATATCAAAACGTAATTTCCAAAACCAATGTTGCTGCACAAATTTTAGCATTACAATCGACTAGATTGAGAGAGCTTTTAGCACAAGGTCTTATCGAAGATTTTAGACACATGGAATTGGAAAGAATTTTAATGGAATTTTATAACCAGCAGGGTGCCAGTGAAAGAATTAAAAACTTTCCTTATCCTAGACAGTTTGCAAGTCTTAACCTTTGGTTTATCAAGATTTTTGTATTTCTTATTCCTTTCGGTATGCTTCAGGAATTTGAAAAAATTGGCTCAGAATATGTTTGGCTTACTATTCCTTTTGCAACGCTTTCTGGTTGGATTTTTACGACAATGGAGCGTATTGGCGAAACTTCAGAAAATCCTTTTGAAGGAAGTGCAAACGACGTACCTATTACTACAATCGCAAAAGGAATTGAAATAGATATGCTCGAAATGCTTGATGTAAAGCATAATGTAAAACCTGTAGCCTTGCAAAACGGGGTTGCAATTTAATCTATAAAAAATATAAAAAATGGATTTCAGTAAATTATTTCAAAATAACGAAAAATGGATTCAGGAAAAACTTGCTTTGGATCCGGATTACTTCAACAACTTATCTAAAGGGCAAAGTCCGGAGATTTTATACATTGGGTGCAGTGACAGTAGAGTTACAGCAGAAGATCTAATAGGAGCAAATCCCGGAGAAATTTTTGTTCACAGAAATATCGCCAATATGGTGGTTTCTATTGATTTAAATGTAATGTCTGTTCTCAATTATGCTGTCAATCATCTAAAAGTAGATCATATTGTGGTTTGCGGACATTATGAATGTGGAGGCGTAAAAGCAGCAATGACTCCAGCAGATATGGGAATTCTTAATCCTTGGCTCAGAAATATAAGAGACGTTTATCGTCTGCATCAGGAAGAATTAGAAAGTATAGATGACAAACAGACACAATATAACCGTCTAATAGAACTAAATGTACAAGAGCAATGCATAAATCTTATCAAAACGGCTGCTGTACAGAAAGCATACAAGGAAAGGGGAATTCAGGTTCACGGATGGGTTTTTGATATTCATTCCGGGAAAATTATAGATTTAAAAATTGATTTTCCGAAAATCCTTGAAAACATTATGAAAATATACGACTTAAATTCTTAATTAAATTTATTCAAAAAAAATAAAATTATGCAAATCAAAAGAAAATCTACTGCCGTATGGAACGGAACAGGTAAAGAAGGAAAAGGAAGTTTAACGACACAAAGCACTGTGCTGAATGAAACGCAATACGGTTTCAACTCCCGTTTTGCAGACGGAATCGGTACTAATCCGGAAGAGCTGATTGCGGCTGCGCACGCAGGATGTTTCAGTATGAAATTGGCGTTCAATTTACAAGCTGCAGGTTTTGCAGCAGATGAATTAAAAACCGAATGCGAAATTGTATTGGAAGATGGCGGAATCTCCCAATCTAACCTTACGCTTTCTGCAAAAGTTGACGGTATAGATGCTGCAAAATTTGACGAATTAGTGAAAGACGCAGAAGCAAACTGCCCGATCTCTAAATTGTTCAACACAAAAATTACAGTAAACTATACTTTAAACTAGAAAATAATGAGCAAAGTAGTTTTAATAACAGGAACTAATAGCGGATTTGGTAAATTAACCACCAAATCTTTATCTGAAAAAGGATACAAAATATACGCAGCAATGCGAAATACCACTTCCAAAAATGCAGAATCTGCGCAGGAAATCGAGTCTTGGGATGGAGTTACCGTTTTGGATATTGATGTAAACGATCCAGCGTCTGTAAATGCAGGTGTACAAAAAGTAATCGATGCTGAAGGAAAAATAGATGTAGTGGTAAACAATGCAGGTGTTTTTACATCAGGTGTTGCCGAAACTTTTACCGAAGAAGATTTTGATGCTATTTTGGATGTAAACTTAAAAGGACCTTGGAGAGTTTTACGTGCCGCTTTACCACAACTTCGTAAACAAGGCGAAGGTTTGGTGGTAAATATTTCCAGCGGATTGGGACGTTTTTCTGCTCCGTTTATGACGATTTATAATTCGGCAAAATTTGGATTGGAAGGATTAATCGAAGGATTGTATTATGAAGTTCGTCCTTTGGGAGTTGATGTAGTTTTGGTTCAGCCGGGAGCTTTTCCAACTGAATTAGCCGGAAAAACCAAATTTGGTTCGGATGCTTCCGTTCTGGAATCTTACGGAGAAATTGCTAATATTCCGCAGCAGATTGGAGAAAGCCTTCACGGATTATTCTCTAGCGAACACGCTCCAAAACCTCAATTGGTTGCAGATGCTGTGGTAAAATTAATTGAAACCGAAAAAGGAAAACGTCCGTTAAGAACGGTTGTAGATCCTTTAACAGGAACTTTTACCGAAACTGCAAATAAAGCCGTGAAAGAACAGTACGACGGATTTTTATCCGCTTTCGGAATGGGAAATTTATTGAACTAAAAATATTGTACAATTAGTTTTTTAACAAAGAATGCAAATCATAAAATTTTGCATTCTTTGTTTTAATGTAATTCGATTTAATTTTAAAAAAAATAATAATGAAATTAGCTTTTATAGGAATCGGGAATGTAGGCTTTGCCATAGCCAACAACCTACAAAAGAAAGGACACGAAGTGGTAATTGCCAACGATAATGCCGCATCGGAAAGTGTGAAAAAAGCAATGGAAGCAAACCCTGCGCTTTCTGTGAAGCCTGTTCAGCAAGCGGTAGATGATGCAGAAGTGATTTTTTTGGCAACACCTTTTAATGCTAATGAAGCAGCTTTAAAGGATATAAAATTCAACGGAAAAACTTTGGTAGATTGTACTAATCCTGTCGGAATGGGAATCTCTCACGGTTTGAAAAGCGAAATTTCGGGTAGTGAAAAAGTGCAGGAATGGGCTCCGGATGCTAAAGTGGTAAAAGCATACACCATTTATGGTTTTGAAAATTTTAAAGACAGCAGCTTTCCCAACTACAGCGTAAAACCTGTAATGATGATTGCCGGAAATGATAAGGATGCAAAAGCTACTGTTGCCGCTATCAATACTGATATGGGTTTTGAAACCTTAGACACAGGTGCGCTAGATCAGGCGTTACACTTAGAACATATGACGCTTCTTTGGGTAAAAATGGTAAGAAGAGATGGACATCATCCCAATTTCACCTGGGCATATTTGGAAAAGTAGAAAAAATGCATTGATAGTAATTGTCAATGCTTTTTTTATCTAGCAAAATTTTCATTCAGCCATTTCAGTTTATTATAGCTTTTGATAAATTTAGCCTTTAGATTTATGGCTTTTTCTTTCGCTTCAATCATTTTGTTTTCCCTAGAGTTGATAAGAAATAAAGAACTTTCGCCATTGGTGTATCTTAATTCTTCTGCACGAAGAAGTTTTTGATAATTGATGAGGTTTTTTTCGGCAATATCAATCTGGGAGTTATAATTCTGAATTTCGTTTTTATAGGTTTCAATTTTTACGTTTATTTCCTGTGTTTTTAGCTGCAAATCCTGTTTGTTTTGGGATATTTTAAGTTTAGCAATTTCATAATTTGCCCTTGCTTCTCTTTGGAAAATAGGTATTTCAAGTTTTAGCCCGTACTGAAAATTGTTGTTAAACAAAGGAACAAGATCTGTTTTGTAATTTTCTTTGCTGAAAAAATTATAGGTGAAATCCAATTTCGGTAAAAAACTCTGCCACTTCAGTCTTTTCTCACTTTCCAGAATATTTTGCTTTTGAAAATAGTATTGAAGCGAAGCATGGTTTTCTATCTGTTTTGAACGCACTTCCTGAACCAAAAATTCAAAATTACTATAGCTTTCGTGTTCTGTTGTTGTGTTTTCGGGATAAATTGCCTGTGTGATTTCATAAATCTGACCATCTTCTTTCCATAAAAATAGCTGCAATTCCTGAGTGCTTTTTACAAAATTAAGAAACGCTTCCTTCTCCTGAATTTCAAAACTTTGAAGCTGTGATGCTACTTCCACTGTGTCTATTGCTGGTCTCTCACCGTATTCAAAAGATTTTTTGGTAAGTTTCAATCTTTCTCTATTGATATTCACAGCATCTCTTTGCAGCTTGTAAATTTCAAAATTTTTCACCCATTCCCAATATGTGTTTTCTGCTTCCAAAAGTAATTCATTGGTCAGCACATTTTGTTCTGCTTCCGTCATTTTAAGGGCATATTTTGCCTGTTCCAGTATTGCTCTTCTCTTATCATACAACAGATTTTTGGCAAGAGGAACGGTAATTCCCCACTGATAAAGTCCACCTTTGGTTTCTTCGGTATTTATTCTACTACCATCTAAATAATTGTATCCTGCATTCAGTTCTATTCCGTACCAAGTAGGAATTCCGAGTTCTATATTGCGTTGCCGATAATATTCTGTACCGTCTATATTTTTTTCGCCCAATTTTCCTGCAAATACTGGATCAAAATTTCCCCTTGCTTTTGTAATTTCCTCTTTAGCAATCTGATTTTGTAATTTGTATCTGAATGCCAACGGATGATAATTTTTAACAATGGAAACAAATTCTTCCGAAGAAATTTTCAAAGAATCTTGCGCAAGGGGAAACTGTGAAAAGAAAAGCAGCAGAAATATTATAATTCTATTTTCCTTTTTCATCTTTTACTGTTTTTTCGTTTTTCACTTCGTAATAATCCGGTGGAAAACCATTGATATTCCGCCACAGTTCGTACCAAATAGGAACATCATTCAGAATGGCAATTCCCTGAACTCCGGTTCCTATCTTCATTTTTGGAGGCCAAGGTTTTAGTTTTTTATCTTCCACCACCAATGCTTTAAACATCCCATTTGCATTAATGTTATTTTCTATGGCAATTACTTTTCCTGCAAACGTTCCGTAGCTTGAGTTGGGCCATCCGGAAAAAACAATGGCAGGGAAACCATCAAAAACACACATTACTCTTTGTCCTTCTTTTATTAAAGGAAGATCGACAGGTTTTATGTAAATTTCCACAGCATAATCTACGGTATCAGGCACTATCGTTCCTATATTTTCTCCGTCTTTCAATATTTCTCCTATTCCGGCTTTGTTCAGCTGTACCACTTGTCCGTTTTGGGAAGCGATAATAAAATAAAGTCCTTGTCTTGCTTTGTAATTGGCCACCTGGTTTTGCAGTTTGGAAATTTCTCCACTGCTTCCTTCTATTTGTCCCATACTTTGGAAACGGTCGCCTTCTATTTTGCTCAATTTTTCGGTGTAATCTTGTATAGTGGCATTTTGTTCTATACCAATATTCAGAATTTCCTGACGTGTTTGCGCTACTTTGTTTTCAGCAGAAGTTTTTTTGGCAACAGCATTTTGATAGGCTACACTTCTTTGTTGGAACTGGGTAAGAGACACCAAACCTTCGTCGTACATTTTTTTTTGACGGGAAAACTGGTCTTCTACCAACCTAAGTTCATTGCTTGCAGCAGCAAGTTCTGCCTCTTCGCCAGTTAATTTATTGTTAAGCTGACTTATTTTTATTTTTAGCTGGTTTAGTTTAAGATCTCTGGAAGAATTGAGTGCCTGCAATTGGCTGCCTGCAGTTCCTACTTTTGCGGCATAATAATCCCGAACTCCTTTTTTTGCATCTACCTGTTCTTCGGTTCTTTGTACTAAAAGCGGATCTAAATAATCTTCTTTAATTTCCGAAATCTGAAGTATTGTGTCTCCTTTTTTTACGTAATCTCCGTTTTTCACATACCATTTTATAATTTTCCCCGGAATGGGAGAATTAAGCTGTTGAGGTCTTTGCTCCTGATAAAGCGTAGAAACATTACCTTTCACCTTCACATTTTGCGTCCATGGAAGAAAAAGGGCAATGATTCCTGCTATTAATATGAAGAAGAACCATCTTTTGACTTTTGAATTTTTATGAATATAATATATATTGTTATATGACTGAAGTTCCATTTTATTATTTTTTAAAATCCGGATTACATTATTTTCAAACTACAATTTTCCATACATAAATGTTGGTCTGCATAGTGCAAAAGTTCTTTATTTTGCGAAACAATAACAATGGTAGTATTCTGTTTTTTCTGCGTGAGATAGCTAATCATTTTAGTTTTAAAATCATCATTCAAACCATCCAGAGGATCTTCCATCAAAAGAAGTCTTTTATCTCCTAAAAGAGCTCTCAGAAGCAAGATTTTTTTCTTTGAACTGAATGAAATTTCCGGATCGGTTTCGCTGATTTCCGTAAAAAATCCATTGCTGAAAAGACTTGATATATTTTCGATTCCTATTTTTTCAGAGAGTTCAATAATACTTTCGGTGCTTACTTCTTTGTTGCCTACCAGAATATTATCTTTTACTGTTCCTTTTATTATTTTCATATCTTCCAGATAAACACCTATTTGCGTTCTCAAGGAAGTTTTGTTGATATTTTTAAAAGGAATTTTATCTAAAAGGATATTTCCGGTAGTAGGCTCATAAAAACCGGCCATCATATTAATCAGCAGAGATTTTCCTGCACCCAACTTTCCAGAAATAACATTGATGCTGTTTTCTGCTATTTTAAAGTTGATATCTTGCAGTATAGGCGTGCTGTCGTTAAAAGCAAAATATACATCTTTAAATTCTATTTCCATCCCGCTATCTTTTTTGGTAAGTATGATTTCGCCACTTTCTTCTTCTTCAAGCTCCGTTATTTTTGTGAGTTTTGCTAAAGAAGTGATTACGTCATAATAACTTTCCAAACTTTTAATGAGTTTTTCTACTGCCGACATGATGCTTAGTACCACAATTTCCGTTGCGATAAAGGCTCCGACATTTAGTTTTTGGTTGATTAAAAGATAAGTCCCGATTACCAACATAGCCAAAGTAATGATTACCTTAAAGGCAATAATTGTTTTATATTGTAATACCAAAATGCGAAAGTGAGAAGTTCTGTGGCTGAGATATTGCGTAACCCTTTCATCGGCTCCTATTAAATGAATCCCGGTTTCAGAATGCATTTTGAAAGTTTTTATAGAATCTGCAATATCTTCTATCCAAGATGCGGTTTCATATTTTTTGTTGCTTTCTTCTATACTAGATTTTATGCCGCTTTCCATCGTAAATCTGAATATGAGAATCACACTGATAATGACCAATGCACCGAAAGCTAAAAACCAAGGATGATAAAAGGAAAGAAGCAAAATACCAAATACTATTTGAATTAATGCAGCCGGAATTTCAAGAAGGATTTTTGAAATACCTTTTTGGAGATTCTGGGTATCAAAAAAACGATTGACAAGTTCGGGAAGATAATATTTTCTCGTATGTGAAAGACTTATTTTAGGGAGTTTTTCTGCAAATGCAATAGAAAATTCCACAAAGATTTTTTGCTGAACTTTTTCTATGATCTGCATTACCTTCAGGCGAAAGTATCCTACTAGCCAAGTTCCGATAACAACAAAAAATATTAGGATATAAATGGATGTCGCCATTGTAGCACCCATTACAAAACTTATAATGGACTGTATTCCTAAAGGTACACTAAGCTGTACCAAACCATTTAAGATAGCATAAAAATAAATATTGGTTACATCCTTTTTTTCTTTGGTAATGTAACGGAGAAGTTTGTAGCCTTGTTCTTTAGTTGATGCTGCTGCCATTCTTTACTTATTTAATAAGATTAAATGTTATATGTTTCAAGTAATTGATTACATAGTTTTTATGTTCTTCCATAGTATTGTTATCCGTAAGTTTTGGCAGATGTTCACTGAAAAACTGTTGATCATGAGCGGTCTCAAGAAGAGTACTTGCAAGAGATCTCGGGTATGGAAAATCCGGTTTCACATCAGAAATCACTTCAGCAATGAAAGCACAAAGACTTTTCAGTGGACTGAATACCATTTCTTTGTTTATTTCGTCTACTTCTTTTACCAGATACGATTTACTGCTTTCAGATATGACTATGCTGTGAAGTTTTGTAAGGTTATAATCTTCTATCTTCTCATCAGCATCGTTATGATGGGTGATAATTTCCAAAATTTTATCTAGTTTATTCGTAGGCTCTTTTATTTCCGAAAGCCTCAGTTTTGCCATAAATTCAAGATAATACCAATACCAGTTCAGTATATACACAAGCAGTTTATGTTTAGAGGAAAAATATCTGTACACAGTAGCTTCTGTGGAATTGATTTTCTGAGCAAGTTTTTTGAAGGTAAAATGTTCAAATCCGGTCTCGTATATCAGTTCTATAGCGTTTCTTACTATAGATTTGCCTATTTCACTGCTTTCCGGATCTCTTAAATATAAATGTTCGTTTACTTTAAATTTTAACTGAAATTCCATTTTTGAATTTTTTGCAAATTTACGACTATCGAAAATGAAAGCAAATACCAAGCCAAAAAACATTTTAATATTTTTTATAATAGTAATACTATCTTTTGGTATAGTTTTTGTTTTGTTTGTGATATAAAAATATCTACCACTATGAATGCAATTAAATTTATCTTGACGGGAATTATTAGTAGTACATTGATGATCTCTTGCAAAAAAGCAGAAGACTCAAAAACCACTGAGAAAAAAGCAGATTCTATACAAGTGACTTCTCATGTTATAACAAAAGAACAACAGAAAGCGCTAACTCCTGATAAAGTTTTGCAGGATTTTATAGAAGGAAACAAGAGATTCCATAACGGATATATAACGATACGAAATCATACCGAGCAAATAAGGCAAGCTGTACCAGGACAATATCCAAAGGCAGTTGTTATAAGTTGTTTAGATAGTCGTGTTCCAGTGGAAGATGTTTTTGATCAGGGTCTTGGAGATGTTTTTGTAGGCAGGGTTGCAGGAAATTTTGTAAACGAAGATTTACTCGGAAGTATGGAGTTTGCCTGCAAAGTAGCAGGAGCAAAACTAATTCTGGTAATGGGACATCAACATTGTGGTGCTGTAAAAGGTGCTATTGACGATGTAAAATTAGGCAATATCACCACTATGCTCGCCAAAATAAAACCTGCAGTTGCTCTGAGTCAGGACTTTTCGGGGGAAAAAACTTCAAAAAATGATGAATTTGTAAAACATGTTTCTGAAAACAATGTAAAACTTGCCCTAAAGCAAATTCGTGAAAAAAGTCCAATTCTAAAGGAAATGGAAGATAAAGGCGAAATAAAAATCGTAGGTGCCTTTTATAGACTTACCGACGGAACGTTAGAATTTATAAAATAATAATCATATTGCAGGCTGTATTTTCTCATATCAATTTTGTTTTTTCATATCAGTTTTGTTTTTTTTCATATCATGTTAGTTATTATATTACAGCCTGCATTTTATTCTACAAAAATTAAAAGGATTATTCTATAGATTGCTAAATGAAATACTTAAATCATTAACTAAAAAATATCTCGAATCAATAATTGTAGCTATAAAGGATAATAGTATTGTTGATTTTAGTTTAGAAAACAATTAAAAATATAATTATGGGACTTTTTAGAAAAATATTCGTAAGTATGCTTTTTATTGGCATATTGATAAAAGCTCAGGAAAAAACGGAATTCAACAATATAAAGGAAGCCAATGAAAATCCTGAAAAGGTACTAAGGTTGAATCTTGATAAAGAGACCGAAAACCTACAAAATATTGATTGGGGAAAATTTAAAAATCTTGAATATTTAAGTTTAAAAGATTTGCATTTAAAAATAATTCCGAGTGATATAAGTTCTCTTTCAAATCTAAAGATATTAGACATCAGTGGAAATGATTTCAAAATTCTGCCTAAAAATTTCACCAAACTGAAAAATTTGGAAGAACTTTATTTAAATAATGAAAAATATATTGATCTTTCAGAAAATATAGAAATTATAAGCAAAATGAAAGGCCTGAAAATACTACATATAGAAAATGATAATCTTAAAGAACTTCCCGGTAATTTTTGGAAACTCAATCATTTGGAAACACTTTATCTTAATGATAATAAGTTACAAGAATTTAGTATTCCTAAAAATAAGATTAATGGGATGAAAAATATTTACCTGAAAAACAATCTTTTTATACCCACCGATATTGATAGACTAAGTAATGAATACGGTACAATTTTGAGATTTTGAGAAATGAAAAACATAAAGAATGAAAAATAGCTATTCTAAAATAACGCTACTTATATCTACATTTTGTCTGTTCACTTGTTTTTATGCACAAAACAACAGAATCAATACTTCGGAAAATATTGGGTGGTACAATTTTTTCGGAACTTTTAAGCTGAATGAAAAATACAGTCTGCATACAGAATACCAATGGCGAAGAGACAATATCATAAACAATCCGCAACAAAATCTATTGAGAGTAGGATTGAATTATCATCTCAATCCAAGAGTTTTATTCCGCATCGGTTATGCGTGGATAGAGACTTTTCCTTATGGTGAAATTCCCATTAATTCTTTGGGAAGAGACTTTACTGAACACAGAATTTATGAAATGGTACAACTTTCACATAAAGAAGGACTTGTAGATTTTTCTCATCGATTTATGCTGGAACAGCGTTTTGTAGGCAGGTACACTTCAGCAAGTGTTACTTCAGAAGATGATTTTCCCCTGCTTCACAGGATGAGGTATATGTTCCGTTTGCAAGTTCCTTTGAAAGGTAACGAAATAAAAGACAAAACACCCTATGCTGCATTATACGACGAAATTTTTATAGGTTTTGGTAATAATGTGAATGCTAATATATTTGATCAAAACAGGATTGGCGTATTGTTAGGCTATCGATTTAACAAAAATCTGAGGGCGGAAGCAGGATATTTGAACCAGATTGTTCAGTTTGGAAGACAAATAAACGGGCAAAATGTTTTCCAAAATAATCATGGATTTATAATGAACCTGAATATGAACATTGATTTGAGCAAGAAAAATAAATGAAAATCAAGTACTTAGAATTATTTCAATATTACAAAGCCTCAAAATCTACAATAAACATAAAATAACATAAAAAAATAATATTGAATATTTTTTGGCGAAAGCTATATTTGTAAAAAAAAAATTTACAATAATGTATAGACTATTGCTAATTATTACCCTGCTTTTTACCACTCAATATAACTCCCAAATTCCTAAAGCTGTGGGTGGTAAAATAGAACGTATTTCCAATTTCAATTCAAAATACGTAACCTCCAGAAATATAGACATCTGGATTCCGGACGGATATTCTAAAAACAAAAAATATTCTGTGCTTTATATGCATGATGGACAAATGCTCTATGATCCTGACATGACATGGAATAAGCAGGCTTGGAATGTAGATGATGTTCTTTCGGGTTTAATAAAAAGCAAAAAAATACAAAATACCATTCTTGTAGGTGTTTGGAATGGCGAAAAAACAAGACACACTGATTATTTTCCTCAAAAGCCTTTTGAAAACCTTTCCGAAATAGAGAAAGACACCATACGTTTGCAACTGAAAAAATCAGGTAGATCAGATAATGATTTCTCTCCCAATTCGGACAATTATTTAAAATTTTTGGTAACCGAACTCAAACCTTATATTGATAAAATATATTCCGTGTATAAAGATAATGCTCACACTTTTGTAGCAGGAAGCAGTATGGGAGGGCTTATTTCGCTGTATGCAGTTTGCGAATATCCTGAAATTTTTGGAGGAGCAGCTTGCTTATCAACGCATTGGACGGGAACATTTACTGCGGATAATAATCCTTTTCCACAATCTATTCTAAATTATTTGAGCGAAAAAACAGCTCATCTTAAGAATAATAAAATCTATTTTGATTGTGGAGATCAAACATTGGATGCTCTTTATCCGCCGATTCAAGAAAAGGCAGACAATATTATGGAGCAGGCAAAATTTTCAAAAAAACATTGGAAAACATTCTATTTCCCTGGTGAAGATCACAGCGAAAAGGCATGGAATAAAAGACTTCATATTCCTCTAGAATTTTTACTAAAGAAAAACTAAATGCCAACACAAGATACCGCTAAAAATATCAATACCAACTCTGGAAAGCTCGTTTGGATTCTTGCAGGCTATGAAAGTTTTTCTTTGTTGGGCGAAAACGGATTAAAGGTAGAAAATCTTGCCAAAAAAACAGGAATCAGCAAATCGTCATTTTATCATCATTTTGCAGATTCTGAGCTGTTTTTAGAGCAGCTTTTTCTGTTCCATCTTCAACAGTGCAAGATCATTGCAGATAAAGAGAAAAATGTAAAAAATATCAATCCGGAATTGATACATATTTTAGTGGAACATAAAGATGATCTCCTGTTCAACAGGCAGTTGCGTTTCAACCAACATTTGGAAAATTATAAAAACATTCTGGAAAAATCCAATCAAATAATAGGTAACGATTTTGTGAAAATTTGGGCAAAAGATCTTAATCTAGCTCTAAACCATAAACAAATGGAAGGCCTTTTTGAATTGGCTTTGGAAAATTTTTTCCTACAGATCAATCAGGAAAATCTCACAGCAGAATGGCTTTCTACTTATTTTGAAAATCTTGCAAGAATTGCAAAAAACTTTGAATAAATATTGTACGGAAGCGTCTAAAATTGGAATAAACGGTTTCTTATTTTTGCAGAAATTTTGGTTGTAAATTCACTTTGGAAGCCGGCAAAATCTTAATTTTTATCGCATGAAAAATCAAACTTTACTAAAATTATTATTAATTGTTCAAAGTGCTTTGGTATTAGTGTATACCTTTTTGGCTTTTCAAAAAGAAGGTACAGATTTGTTTAGCATTTTTTTTAGCAACATTCTTTCATTGGGTTGGAATGGGCAGTTTAACCTCGACTTTATGAGCTATCTTACACTTTCCGGAATATGGATCATGTGGCGAAATAAATTTTCAACTGCATCCATTTTTTTAGGAATTACAGCTGCCATTATTGGGATTATTGTTTTTGCACCTTATCTTATATATTTGCTTTATAAAGAAAAAGGCGACCTGAAAAAAGTATTGATTGGTAGCAGATAAAGCAGTTAAAACGATATAAAGATGTATTTCTTGATTTTAATGTTTTGATTATCAAAATGAAGTCTTGAATTGAAGTCATTAAATCACTTAAAAGAGGCTGTCCAAACTTTTGGACAGCCTCTTTGATAATATTGTGAGCGCGACAGGATTCGAACCTGTGACCGTCTGCTTAGAAGGCAGATGCTCTATCCAGCTGAGCTACGCACCCTAATATTTGTAAACTAAAAAATTCCCGAAGGAATTTTAAAAAAAGTCGGGGTGGCAGGATTCGAACCTGCGACCTCCTGGTCCCAAACCAGGCGCGATGACCGGACTACGCTACACCCCGAAAATTCCAGTTGGCGGAGGGTATGAGATTCGAACTCATGCGACCATAGGCCGACAGTTTAGCAAACTGCTCCGTTAACCACTCCGGCAACCCTCCTTGCAATTTTTTTAAGAACTTCTTTTCTGTAATTGCGAGTGCAAATATATAATAGTTTTCCCTATTTACCAAAAAAAATCTCTAAAAATTATTTGTATTTTTGACAAAATTTTTCTCTAAAATATGAAGTTTCTACATAAACAATTATTTATCATAGGGTTAAGCGCGATTTTGGTTTCGTGTAGTTCCCAAAAAACTATAAACACAAATGCTTCTAAAAATAAAATCCAGCCAAAACCAGATCCAAAACCAACTCCGGAAAAAGATACAACAGCTTCTGTTCAACATGAAAATAATGAAGATTATTTTCGTACCAATATAGCAGATATTACAAAAAACAACAATACTATTAGTTATGGTTCCATTGTTTCTGCAAAACCTTCCGGATTTAAAGTGGTGAAAACATATTTTCCATCATTGGCTCAAAATTTTAGACAGCGATATGTAATTTTGCATTATACAGCATTGAATAATGACAAATCTGTACAAGTGCTTACCCAACAAGGTGTAAGTGCGCATTATCTTGTGAATGATACAGATGATAAAGAAATATATCAGCTTGTGGATGAAGATAAACGAGCATATCATGCAGGAATCAGCCAATGGAGAAATGATTCTCAGATTAATGATACTTCTATAGGTATTGAAATTGTAAATATGGGATATTCAGCGGATTCTTTAGGAGTAAAAACTTTCCCTTCTTATCCTGAAAATCAGGTCAGAAAAGTAGCAGCTTTGGTGAAAGATCTTATAACTCGTTATAATATTCCGCCTACTAATGTTTTAGGGCATTCCGATATTGCTCCTACAAGAAAACAAGATCCGGGTCCACAATTTCCTTGGAAAAAATTGTATGATGAATATCAGATCGGAATGTGGTATGATGAAGCATCAAAACAAAATTTTGATACTCAGGCTGCCACAATGGATTTTGTAGCGCAAATGCAGCAACCTCAATTTATTTATAAACTTCAAACAGATTTAAAAAAATTCGGTTACGGAGTAATACCTTCCGGAACTTTGGATGATACGACAAAGAAAACGATTGAAGCGTTCCAGTATCATTTTCGACCTACAAAATATGATGGAGTATTGGATGCGGAAACATGGTCTATTTTACAGGCACTTATTCAGAAATATCCGACTAAATAATATCCGAAAAAAATTAAAATCCGTATCCGAAATTAATTTTGGGTACGGACTTTTTTTTATGTTAATTTGCTTAGAAATTTCAATTTTGAAAGACAATGATTTCAGATAACTTAAACGAAACAAAATCCAAATATTATACAATTCAGCATACGGATAAGAACGGTTATGAATTCACCACTGTTTCCAGTGATGAAAATAATGTTCGTACCTATACTTTAAAAAACGGATTGAAAGTTTTTCTGGCTCAAAACTTTGATGCACCGAAAATCCAAACCTATATTCCCGTAAAAACAGGAAGTAACAATGATCCTTCTGATAACACCGGATTAGCTCATTATTTGGAACACATGATGTTTAAAGGAACTTCTAAAATCGGATCTTCTGATTGGGAAAAAGAAAAAGTTCTTTTGGATAAAATTTCTGACCTTTATGAATTTCATAAGGCGGAACAAGATCCTGAAAAGAAAAAAGAAATTTATAAAAAAATTGATGAAATTTCTCAGGAAGCCAGTCAGTTTGCTATTGCAAATGAATATGATAAGGTGATTTCTTCTCTTGGAGCAACAGGAACCAATGCACACACTTGGCTGGACGAAACCGTTTATAAAAATAATATTCCGAGCAATGAGTTGGAAAAATGGCTGAGAATTGAAAAAGAGCGTTTTTCAGAATTGGTTTTGAGGTTATTTCACACCGAATTGGAATCGGTTTATGAAGAATTCAACAGAGCTCAGGATAATGATGCACGTTTGGCAAATTATGCCTTGATGGAACTTTTGTTTCCGACGCATCAAAACGGACAGCAAACTACGCTCGGAAAAGCCGAACATCTTAAAAATCCTTCAATGGTTGCTATTCACAAATATTTTGATGAATATTATGTTCCGAATAATTACGCAATGGTTTTGGTGGGAGATCTTCAGTTTGATGAAACCATTCAGTTGGTGGACAAATATTTTGGAACTTTTGCGTATAAAGACCTTCCAAAGAAAACACCAATCGTAGAAAAGCCTATTTCAAAAATTATTACAAAAACCGTAAAAAGTCCAACCATTCCAAGAGCGCAAATTGCTTGGAGAACTGACAGCTACGGAACTAAGGAAGCCATGTTTGCGGATGTTATTGCCAATATTTTAAGCAACAAAGGCGAAGCCGGACTTTTGGATTTGAACATTAATCAAAAACAAAAATTGCTTTGGGCGCAAGCATTTTCCGTAGGTTTCAAAAATTACGGATACATTTCGGCAGTTGCCGTTCCGAAAGAAAATCAGACTTTAGATGAAGGAATTGAAATGGTTCTGGAAGAAATTGATCGTATCAAAAAAGGAGAATTTCCGGACTGGCTGATTCCTGCCATTATTAATGATTTTAAACTTCAACGTTTGAAAAGTTGGGAAACTGCAGATGGTCTTGCTACCACACTTTACGATTCATACATCAAAGGCAGAAGTTGGGAAAATGAGCTTAATGAAATGCCTCAATATGAAGAAATTACCAAAGATGAAATTGTGAATTTTGCACAGAATTTTTTCAAAGAAAATTATGTTGTTGTCTATAAAGAAAAAGGAATAAATGATAAACTCATCCGTGTAGAAAATCCTGGAATTACACCAATTAAGATTAATCGTGAGATGCAATCGGATTTTATGAAAGAAATTATTTCTGAAAAATCCGATGAAATATTACCGGAATTTATTAATTATCAAAGTGAAATTAAAACGGATGACAGTTCGGGTAAAAAAATAAGTTTCGTAAAAAATCAATACAACGATATTGCACAGGTGCATTATATTTTTCCTTTCGGAAGTGATCATGATAAGGAACTTGCATTTTCTACAATGGTTCTTCAGTATTTGGGAACGGATCGCTTTTCTTCTGAAGAGTTGAAGGAAGAATTTTATAAAATCGGAATTTCCAATGATTTTAAAACCACTCCGGATTCTCTTACTATTTCTCTTTCCGGATTGGAAGAAAATATTGTAAAGGGAATAGAACTTTTGCAACATTGGATGGATCATGCAAAACCGGATCAGGATATCTACGAGCAATATGTAGAAACGGTTCTCGAAAGTAGGGAAGCGGCAAAAAAAGACAAAACAAAAATAATGAACGCTTTGGTGAATTATGCCAAATTCGGAGCGTTTTCCAGAACCACAGATGTCATTTCCAAAGAAAGACTAAAAGAAATTCAATGTCTGGAACTTACAGATAAGATCAGCAAAATTTTTAATCATCCTTATGAAATTTTCTTTTACGGAAGATATTTTGATGCTTTTAAGAAAGGAGCTGAACCATTTATAAAACCTGAAATTTTCAAAATTCCGGAATCTACTCTCTATCCTGAACCTGAAATGGAGGGAAAAGTGTATTTTATCAATTATGATATGGTGCAAATGGAGATGAACAAGGTTGCAAAAAGCCAAAGTGTGGATGTAAATGATTTCGGGAAAATAAATGTTTTTAATGAATATTTTGGAAGAGGATTGTCATCCATAGTTTTTCAGGAAATTCGGGAAAGTAAGAGTTTGGCATATTCTGCTTATGTTTCGTATGAGGCAAATTCAAAGTTCGGACATCCGGATTATGTATCGGCTTACATAGGAACTCAGCCGGATAAATTAATGATTGCTGTAGATACAATGTCTGAACTAATGTCTGAACTTCCACGAGTTGAAATTCAATTTGAAAATTCAAAAAATGCAGCTTTAAAGCAAATAGCTTCCGGAAGAATAAAAAGAACTAATGTTTTTTTTAATTACCAAAATCTGAAAAAATTGAATGTACATCACGATATACGAAAAGATATGTATGAAGAAATTAAAGGACTTTCGTTTGAAAAACTTGCAGAGTTTTATGATTCTAAAATAAAACCTTTGTCGTTCAATACTGCAATTATTGGGAAGAAGGAAAATCTCGATCAAAAAGCTGTAGAAAAAATGGGGCAATTTCAGGAGATAGAGCTTAAAGATATTTTTGGATATTGAGGCAATGTTTTTTTATTTATAAATTATTTTTAGTAAAAGTAATAATATGCTGTTTTATTGCAATAAATATGGTGTAAAAGAGTTATAAAAATGTATAACTATGAAGAGTTAATTGTAAGGTGAATTTACGGTTTGTTTTTTTATTAATTTCATGTGTTTTATTTGCGCAAGATCCGGTTACATTCAGTAATGATCGATTTAGCGGAATAAGTGGAGTTGGTTTTTCTCCAACGCAGCCTTTTTTTAATGAAAATCCGTGGGATGCTAATATTTTTGCAGAAGATATTTTTGTACAGAATGACTATGCCTATATCTCGCAACAAAGTGTTTTGGGATTGCAAAATGCAGACATACAAACAGCCAGTATTAAAGAGGGAGTTTTAGGAACCAATACACCTAATGTTCTTGATTTTTATAACAATGATTATGGAACGTATCATTTAAGTTCTGATGTTTTAGGGCCATCCGTTTCGTGGTCTATGAATATCAGGAAAAAAAAATACACTTTCGGAGTATTTACAAGATTGAGAACTCAAGGTTCTGTTGTAAAACTAGATAATTATTTTAAATATACTAATCAGGGGGTTATAGCTCCTGACTTATATCGTTTAAAGCCTTTTAAAACCAATTTTATGAATTGGGGAGAAGTTGGTATTAATTTGGCTACAGAATTATTTCCAAATTCTGATTATCATTGGGTTTTAGGGGCTAATCTAAAATATGAACTCGGTTTTGATGCGGTAAATGTAAATAATATAGATGCTGCTAAAATCCTTAGAATACCTGGTATTGATGGCGCTTCCGAAAAATATCTGATTTCCAATTATAATATAGAAGCGTCTTATGCTACTTCTTATGATTTTAATAAAAGAAAATACAGCCCGGATCCTAAAGGAAAAGGATTTGGAGTTGATTTGGGACTTGCTTTTGTAGATAAAAATTCAAAAGAAGATGTTTATAATTTTAAAATGACGTTTAATATTCTTGATATTGGATATATTAATTTTAATGGTGAAAAACATCTTTTGAATGGAAAAACCTTTGATTACAATAGTATTGAGAATAGCAAAATTAAAGATCCGAAACATTTTTTTCAAATCATCAGCCAAGAGATTTATGGAAATCCCAATGCTTCATTAGTAGGAGATCGTTTTAAAATAGGGCTTCCTACAAGTCTTCATTTCGGATTGAGTAAAAAAGTAGGGGAGAATCGGTTTATTAACTTCGATATGGTACAAAGAACTCCCATTTTTGAGAATAGCTTAAAACGTTCCAACATTGCCAATGTATCTTATTCTGTTCAGAAAAGAGGAATCGGTTATGGAGTTTCCACTTCTTTGTATGAGTATAAAGATTTGCAATTTGGTGGATATCTGAGAGTTGGGCCTTTGGTTTTAGGTAGCGAAAACCTCTTTCCGTTGCTGTTTAAGCAAAAAAAATTGCATGCAGCTGATTTCTATATTGCTTTGAAAATTTATCCTTTCTGGGATGATGATTTAGCGAGAAGAAGGAGAAGCAAATGCAATTGTGATTAAACCAAATAGAACTTGATAAAAAAATTGCTCATAATTCGGTAGTTGATTATGAGCAATAATAATATTTCAGTAATTAAAGTTTTAAATATCCATGAATAATTTAGGATTCACAGGAGTATTATTTTTGTGAACTTCGTAATGGAGATGTGGTCCCGTTGAACGACCTGTGTTTCCGGATTTTGCAATTACTTGTCCAACTTTTACCGATTCATTTGCTTTTACAAGAAGCTGAGAAAGATGTCCGTAGAGAGTGGCTAATCCATTTCCGTGAGAAACAATTACACAATTTCCGTAGCCACCTTTCACGCCGGAAAATAGTACCGTTCCTGCAGCTGCTGCACGAACATCGGAACCATAAGCTACCGCAATATCCAAACCTTTATGAAATTGCATCTGATCTTGTTCGGCTGGTGCTTTGTTTTCCTCTTTTACAACTTTTTTTTCAGCAATAGGATTTCCTAAACTGTCTACTTTTGCCGCTTCAGGTTTTAAAGGTTTTGAAGAAGCCATAAGTACAGTTCGGAAAGGAATCGGATTTTTACGAGTACCGAAATTGGAGGAAATATAACCATCAGTTGGTAAACCTAAAGGAACTTGCTGAAGTTTTTTTTCTAAATCTACAAGATACTGACTGTAACGATTGCTTTGTTTTGCTAAATAGACAGCATCAGAAAGACTATCCTGATCCAGAAAATGAAGATGCTCATCTACAATGTTTTTTGAAACAAGGAAATTATTCAGGTCTCTCACTGTATGATCCACAAGGTTCAGATCATTTTTCATTTTTAGATAATCAATACTGTCTTTTTGAGTGTTGATTTTCACCAGATTTACCTCGTAATTTTTTTCATCTTTTTCAGCATAAAGTTTGGCGATTATTACTGCTTGTCCTGCAACTAAAAATAATAAAACACCAAGTAAAGTAGTTGTGTTCTTTCGGTTATTCAAAAACTTCTTCATTTTTTAAATATTTTTTTTCAAAAGAGTTTGCAAATTTATTAAAAAGAATTAATTATGGATTCTTAAAACGGCTATAACCTGGTATTTTGTCATAATTTTTTGTTAAACTTTTCATAATTTTTTAGCAATCAATGAAACAGGATTCTTATTTCCTTGCTGTTTAATATATTTGTAAATATTCCTTAACTATGGCCAAAAAGAAAACAAAATCAGAAACAAAAGTTTCAAAATCGGATGAAAAGAATATAAAACCATCTGTTTCTGTGGGAGTTGTTGGAAGCGGAAGTTTTGCAACAGCAATCGTGAAAATGCTCATGGAAAATAATAAACTCGTCCATTGGTGCGTCCGTAATGAGTTTGTAAAGGGAGCTATTGAACTTCGTGGCCATAATCCAACCTATCTTACAGCTGTTCATTTTAACCTGAAAAAATTAAAAATTACAACGGATATCAATGAGTTGGTTTCCGAGTGTGATGTTATTGTTTTAGCTACGCCGTCCATATATTTATCCGATGCTTTGGAAAAGATGACGTGCGATTATACAGGTAAAATTTTCGTTTCGGCTATTAAAGGGATTGTTCCGAAAGTGAACGATGTGGTTGCTCATTATTTACGGGATGAATTTAAAATAGGGTTTAAAAATCAGGCTGTGATTGCAGGTCCTTGTCATGCGGAAGAAGTAGCAATGGAGCGTCTTTCATACCTCACAGTCGCTGCTGGAGAAGAAAATATTTCTAAAATTATGAAGGATTTGCTCAATTCCGATTTTATCAATGTACATTGTAGTATGGATATTCTTGGAAATGAATATGGAGCGATCCTAAAAAATATTTATGCGATAGGAGCCGGAATTGCAAGCGGATTAGGATATGGAGATAATTTTACCGCTGTTTTTGTAAGTAATGCAATTCGGGAAATGGAAACTTTCCTTGATGGTATTTATAAAGCTCCGCGAGATGTGAATGCAAGCGCATATTTAGGAGATTTGCTGGTTACAGCTTATTCGTTGTTTTCAAGAAACAGAAGTTTAGGAAATTTAATTGGAAAAGGATATACTGTAAAATCAGCTATTCAGTCTATGAATATGGTTGCAGAAGGTTATTATGCAGCAGATTCTATCTATAATACTTCTAAAGAAAAAAATATGAATACCCCGATTATTGATACCATTTATCGTATTCTTTATGAAGGGAAAAATGCTGAGAAACAATTTCAAAAACTTACTGCCATTCTCAATTAATTGTGCAATATTGAATTTGAAAAGATTAAATTGGATGCATATTGAAAAGATTAAATTGAATGCATAGCAAAATTCAATTTTTGATATAATTTTCAGAAGGTTTCCTACGTTTATTATTTAATTTAACGAAATGGAGAAACCGGAAAAATATCAAATTCATACCTATTCTTTTCTTGAGGAGCAATTGAATATTTGGTCTCATTTTGCAGGGATCATTTTTAGTGTGATTGCTTTGGTTTTGTTATTGCTGAAAGCGTTTGAAATTGATGATTTTTGGATTTATGTAAGTTTCCCTGTTTATGGAATCAGTATGCTTGTTTTATATCTTGCATCCACATTATATCATAGTTCCAAAAAACCGAGAATACGGTATTGGCTCAATATTTTCGATCATGCTTCCATTTATCTTTTTATAGCGGGAAGTTACACTCCTTTTGTTTTGGTTACTTTGAAGGGAATGGAAGGTTGGACTATTTTTTCAATAGTCTGGAGCATTGCTGTGATTGGTATTATTTTCAAAATATTTTTTACAGGAAAATTTAATATTATTTCTACCATTTTATATGTTTTGATGGGCTGGATCATCATATTCAGTTTTCGAAGTCTTATTCAAAATTTGAATTTCGAGGGATTAGTATGGCTTATTTCTGGAGGAATTGCTTATACTGTCGGAGCTGTTTTTTATAGCATAAACAAACTAAAACTCAATCATTCCATATTTCACTTTTTTGTTCTTTTAGGTTCTGTTTGTCATTTTTTGTCGATTTATTTATATGTAAATCCTTGATTTTTTGATGCATAACTTTTTGTTTTAAAAATTTTAAAATTTTTAAGAATTTAAACAGCAAAAATTAACTCATATCATTAGACTTTTCCATTTGCATTCCCGAAATTTGTCAGGTAAATTTATTATTCATGCCTAAATTTTTAACGGATAGAACACCAAAACCCTATTATGATGTAGTTTTGATTGGAGGAGGAATCATGAGTACTACATTGGCTACTTTGCTTCATGAGCTGGAGCCTAAACTGGAAATTGCAATTTTTGAAAGACTCGGAAGATTTGCCAAAGAAAGTTCGGCAGCTTGGAACAATGCAGGAACGGGACATTCAGCATTTTGTGAGCTTAATTATACCCCTGAAAAACAAAACGGAAGTATTGATATTTGCAAAGCTGAAAAAATTGCTGAACAATTCGAGATTTCAAAACAATTCTGGGCATATCTTATTGACAAAGGATATATTAATCAGCCGAAAGATTTTGTGAATTCTTGTCCACACATGAGTTTGGTTTTTGGTGAAAAAGATGCAGACTATCTAAAAAGAAGATATGAAGCTCTCACTAAATCCACACTTTTTGAAGGAATGGAATTTTCTACCAACCATGAGAAACTAAAAGAATGGATTCCTTTGGTGATGAGCAAAAGAAAGGAAAATGAAGTAATGGCAGCCACAAAAATGGATTTGGGAACGGATGTGAATTTTGGGACACTTACCCGCAAAATGGGGCGTTTTCTTGCGGAAGACTCCAATGTGGAAGTTTTTCTATACCATGAAGCGAAAGATATTGAAAGCAACGGAGAAGGAAAATGGAAAATTGAAATTAAAGACCGTATCAATAATCATAAACAACAAGTAAAAGCCGGATTTTTATTTATCGGAGCTGGAGGTTATGCACTTCCCTTATTGGAAAGTTCCGATATTTCCGAATGTGAAGGTTATGGAGGTTTCCCTGTTTCCGGAGAATGGCTGGTTTCCACTAATCAGGAAATAGTAGAAAAACATCATGCAAAAGTGTATACACAAGCATCTATAGATGCACCACCAATGTCGGTTCCGCATTTGGATTTAAGGATTATTGATGGTAAAAAAGCGCTTCTTTTCGGGCCGTTTGCCGGTTTTTCTACCAAATTTTTGAAAGAAGGAAGCTACCTTGATTTACCAGAAAGTGTTAATTTCAAAAATATACGTTCACTTTTCGGAGCTTGGTGGCATAATTTACCATTAACAAAATATCTCATTCAGCAGGTTACGATGAATAAATCTCAAAGAATGGGAGCTTTGCGGGAATTTATAAAAGATGCTAAAGAAGAAGACTGGGAGCTGAAAGTAGCGGGACAGCGTGTTCAGATCATTAAAAAAGATCCAAAAGAAGGCGGAAAATTAGAATTCGGAACAGAAGTAGTGGTGAATCGTTCAGGTACATTAGCTTCTTTGCTTGGAGCTTCTCCGGGAGCTTCTACTGCCGTTTCTGCAATGCTTGAAGTTTTGGAAAAGTGTTTTCCTGAAAAGATGGAAAACGAATGGAAAAATAAGTTGAAAGAAATGCTTCCCACTTATAGACAAAAACTGGCAAATAATCCCCAGCTTGTAAAAGAAATCAGAAATTATACGAAAGAAAAATTGGAACTTGAATACTGAATTAATAATCAATATCTATAATTTCTGAAATCGTTTTATCTTCAAAAAGAAAAGATGACTACAATAGTAAAGCCTAAAATTGCGGAAGAAGTACTGGAAATGCTACAACCTGAAACTCTTGAAGAAAAACAGGTAATTGTGCATTGCTGTTTTCCGGCTTCTCCTTTTTTTGGAAGTCTGATTAGAATTTGGGCATCCACTTATCTTATTGATGAAAGTTTGGGACATAAAAGTCAGTTGATCCATGCAGAAAACATTTCTTTATTTCCGTATTGGACGGAAGTTTCACCAATGAAAGATTATTGGTTTACGCTTGTATTTTCGGGTCTTCCAAAAGAGTGCAAAAAATTTGATTTGAAAGAAGTGATTCCGGAAGAGGGTGGTTTTTTTGTAAAGGATATAAAGCGAAATTCTACAGATGTGTATCGGATAAAAATTTCGTAAAATGAATACCCAGTTTTGATTTGGTTTAACGAATGAAACGAAAAAAAATATACTAAAAAATGATTAGCCTGCAATTGTATAAACCAACCGATTTGGAAGAACTGAATTATCAGCTTGATGAAGTTCAGGCGCAATTTACTTCTTCCGCAGCTTTGGCTCTTGAAAAAATCAAGGAAAGAAATGATTTAGGAGATTTTCAGGCTTTTCCGATTACAATTTTTGAAGATGAAAAACCCGTCGGTTTTTTTGTGTTGGATTTTGGAAATGATAAATTGGAGCTTACTGAAAACGAGAAAAGTGTTTTGGTTCGTTCGCTTTCCATTAATCCAAAATTTCAGGGAAAAGGAATCGGAACTCTTTCGATGAAGCAAATTCCGGAATTTCTAAGCCAAAATAATTTTCCTGAAACTGAAGAAATTGTACTTGCTGTAAACGATAAAAATATTTTTGCCTATCATATTTATCTGAAAGCAGGATATGAAGATCATGGCAAAACGCGGAAATGGAGAGATGGCTTTCAACACTTGCTTTCCATGAAAATTTAAGAAAATTTTAATTCTTTTTTTAATCATTCTCCATTCTCTTCTTTTAAATTTGATTTAAAATTAAAATATGGAGATATCATTAAATAATCAGGTTGCCATTATTACAGGTGCTTCCAGTGGAATTGGGGCAGGAATTGCAAAATCTATGGCAGCTTCCGGAGCAATAGTGGTTATTAATTATCCTTTTGAAGGAGCTTTGGAACAGGCAAATGCTGTTTTGAAGGAAATTACAGATTCCGGAGGAAAGGGAATTGTTTATCAATGTGATGTTTCCAAAGAAGATCAGGTGGTGAAAATGTTTCAGGATGTGGTTTCACAATTCGGAACAGTAGATATTTTGGTAAATAATGCAGGAATCCAGAAAGATGCAAAATTTACAGAAATGACACTCGATCAATGGAATGCTGTAATTGGAGTGAATCTTACCGGTCAGTTTCTTTGTGCAAGGGAAGCTATTAAAGAGTTTTTACGAAGAGGAATTGATACTTCCCGTTCTATCGCTTGCGGAAAAATTATTCATATAAGTTCTGTTCACGAAATTATTCCTTGGGCTAGACATGCCAATTATACTGCAAGTAAAGGCGCAATCCGAATGCTGATGCAAACCCTTGCTCAGGAATATGGTATTGATAAAATTCGTGTAAATTCTATTTGTCCGGGAGCGATTCAGACTCCAATTAATCAGAATGCATGGAACACACCCGAAGCTTTGAATTCACTTCTTACATTGATTCCATATAACAGAATTGGGCAACCTCAGGATATTGGAAATCTTGCTGTTTTTCTTGCAAGTGATGCATCAGATTATATTACAGGAGCAAGTATTTTTATTGATGGAGCAATGACTACATTTGAGAGTTTTTCGACAGGGGGATAATTTTTGGAGGATATGTTACATTCAAAATAAAAAAATTATGTCAGCAGAGAAAGAAAGACTTCCGGACATTTCATGGAAAAAATGGGGGTCTTATGTCAGTAATCGTGAATGGGGACTTGTACGTGAAGATTATAGTGCAAATGGTGATGCATGGAATTATATCACTCATGATTCAGCCGAAGCCAAAACATACAGATGGGGAGAAGAAGGAATTTGTGGAATATGTGATGATATGCAAAGATTGGTTTTTTCCGTAGGCTTTTGGAATAAAAAGGATAAAATGGTGAAAGAACGATTTTTTGGTTTAACAAATGGACAAGGAAATCATGGAGAAGATGTGAAAGAATATTTTTATTATCTGGATTCCACACCAACTCATTCTTACATGAAAATGCTGTACAAATATCCTCAAAATGCTTTTCCGTATGAAGATTTAATAAAACAAAATGCAATAAGAAGTCGTGAAGAACCGGAATATGAACTGATTGATACCGGAATTTTTGATCAGAATGAGTACTTTGATATTTTTATTGAATATGCTAAAGAAAATCAGAATGATATTTTGGTGAAACTTACCATTGTCAATAAATCTGAAAAATCAGCTCCATTAATTGTCCTTCCTACAATTTGGTTTAGAAACACATGGAGATGGGGATATGATAATTATAAACCACAACTTAATTCGGATGAATCAAAACAGATAAAAATAAGCCATAAAGATTTAGAAATCAAGAATCTTTATGCTGAAAATTCTTCGAAAGTATTGTTTTGTGATAATGAATCGAATGATGTTCGTCTTTATCAGGCTCCAAATTTTGGACATTTTTGTAAGGATGGAATTAATGATTTTATTATTAATGGAAATTCTGCATCAGTAAATTCGAAAAATATCGGAACAAAAGCTTCTTTTTTGATAGATGAAAATTTTGAAGCTAAGGAGACGAAAATTTTTAAATTTCGATTATCAGATAAAGATTTGATAAATCCGTTTGAACATTTTGATACCATTTTTAATGAACGAATTAATGAAGCTGACGAATTTTATGCAAAAATTCAGGAAGGTATTGAAAATGATGATGAAAAACTGATTCAAAGACAGGCTTTTGCAGGAATGCTCTGGAACAAAATGTTTTATCATTACAATGTTGAAAAATGGCTAAAAGGAGATCCTGCTGAAATACAACCAGCCATATCCAGAGCAAAAATCCGAAATTTTGAATGGAAACATCTCAATAATATGCATATCATTTCTATGCCAGATAAATGGGAATATCCTTGGTATGCAACTTGGGATCTTGCTTTCCACACTTTAAGTTTTGCATTGATAGACCCAGATTTTGCAAAACATCAGCTTAAGCTTTTCACTTTTGAATGGTATATGCATCCAAACGGACAACTTCCGGCTTACGAATGGAATTTCAGTGATGTTAATCCGCCCGTTCACGCTTGGGCAGTTTTCCGTATTTTTAAAATGGATGAACATTTGAAAGGCAAACCGGATTTGGAATTTTTAGAAACTGTTTTTCAAAAATTACTACTGAATTTTACTTGGTGGGTAAATAAAAAGGACAAAAACGGGAACAATATTTTTGAGGGTGGATTTTTAGGATTGGACAACATCGGAGTTTTTGACAGAAGTGCTGTACTTCCAAATGGAGAGCAATTAGAACAATCCGACGGAACAAGTTGGATGGCGATGTATGCGCTTAATATGTTACGGATAGCTTTAGAATTGGCTCAATATAATAGCATCTATGAAGAAATGGCCACGAAATTTTTTGAACATTTTCTGGCAATCGCAGATTCTCTCGATAACATGGGTGATGAAAATTTTAGTCTTTGGGATGAAGAAGATGAATTTTTTTATGATGCTCTTACTTCCAGTGATGGAACACACATGTATCTCAGAATGAGAACAATTGTAGGACTTATTCCTATGTTTGCAGTAGAAGTGATTGATGATGAAATGATCGAAAACCTTCCTAAATTTAAAGAAAGAATGGATTGGGTTCTGAAAAATAAGCCTGAACTTGCTGCTCTTGTTTCGCATTGGGATGTAAAAGGGAATGATTCTAAGCATTTACTTTCATTATTGAGAGGTCATCGATTAAAAAGACTTCTTCACAGAATGTTGAATCCTGATGAATTTTTAAGTGAATTTGGGGTTCGTGCTTTGTCTAAAGAATATGAAAAAAATCCATATACTTTGAATTTAAATGGAATGGACTATGTAGTGAAATATACACCTGCAGAAAGTGATAGCGGACTTTTTGGTGGAAACAGCAATTGGCGTGGATCAATTTGGTTTCCTATTAATTTTTTAATTATTGAAAGTCTACAACGTTTTTTCTTTTATTACAGCCCGGATTTTCTTGTAGAATATCCTACCGGTAGCGGAAATTTTTCCAATCTTGATGAGATTGCCAATTCTTTGGGAAAACGATTAAGCAAAATTTTCTTGAAGGATGAAAATGGAAAACGACCTTTTAATGGTCAATACAAAAGATTTCAGGAGGATCCTGATTTTCGAGATTATATTTTATTTTACGAATATTTTCATGGAGACAATGGACGTGGAGTAGGAGCTTCACATCAAACCGGATGGACGGGCTTAATTGCTAAAATTTTGCAACCAAGATTTTCTCAAAAGAAAATTCTATCAAATTAATTTTATTACTTTAGAAAGTTATGAAAATAAAACTGTTTTTATCTTTATTGTTTGCTTGTTCTTTTCTGTTTTCTCAAACCGTTCAATATGGTAATAATCCTAAAAATGGAAAATATTATCAAGTAAACGGAATTAGATTGTATTGCGAAATTTATGGAGAAGGAGAGCCTATTCTTTTTCTTCATGGAAATGGAGGCAGTATTGAAGCCTTCAAACAAAATATTCCTTATTTTGAGAAAAAATATAAAATAATTGCAGTAGACAGTCGTGCACAAGGGAAATCTGTAGATGAAAAAGATAGCCTTAGTTTTGAAATGATGTCCGATGATTTTTCAGTGTTATTGGATCAACTCAAAATAAAATCCTGCAATATTATTGGTTGGAGCGATGGTGGAATTATAGCATTAGTAATGGCACTTCGACATCCCGAAAAAGTGAAAAAAATGGCTATAACCGGAGCCAATATTTTTCCGGATGTTTCTGCTTTTGTAGGAAATGAATTTGAGCAAATGCAAAAATATTACAATGAAAATAAAAAGAAAGACCATTCCAAACAACCTGAAAAAAACGGATGGAAATTATTTATGCTGGATTATTTGCAGCCTCAATTAAAATTTTCTGATTTGAATTCCATAAAAAGCCCGACATTGGTGATTGCAGGAGACAAAGACTTAATCAGTTTGGAACATACATTGAAAATTTATCAGAATATTCCGAATTCCCAACTTTGGATAGTTCCGAATTCCAGCCATGGAACTTTGATTGAACATTCGGATGATTTTAATACAACAGTAGATAGATTTTTTTCTTCAGAAAAATAGAAATTAAACCTAATTTAGGGTTTTATCTTTATGATTTTATTTTCTCTGATTATTACTATTTCGCTATTGTTTTTTCGTTTGAATTCCAGCATTTTTTCATACGTTTTTTCAAGACCTTTTATAATTTTATTTCGTATTTCTATTTTAGCTTCTTTTGTCATGATAATTTTTTAATTCGTTAAATTTTTTCTCATTATGAATGATAATTTCTTCATATAGCATTTTTTCGGCAATCAGTTTATGCTTTCCCTCTGAATTATCAAAAATTAATACCTGATCCACAATAGAAATATATATATCGAATAAATTATATATTCCATTCAAATATCTTCTTTCTATAACATTTTCTGGAATGTTATGGCCTCCTTCCTTAACTCTAATTTTTACACGTTCTTTTGCTAATTCAGGATTTTTAAGCCAAAAAAAAACTAAAGTTGTATTATATCCATTTCGTTTTGCTTTTAAAATTTTTTGTTTATAAGTTTTTGTTGCTAAAGTCGTTTCAAACGCAAAATTATCTTTACTTTCAAAAAGTTCATCAATTCTTTTTAGCATTATTCTACCTGCTTCAAAAGCTACCTTTTCAGGTTGAAAAGGAGATAGTCCTTTTGCAATTTCATCAGCATTTACAAACTCTTTACAATCAAGGATTTCTGGTAAAATTGTAAAAGACGCAGTCGTTTTCCCAGCTCCATTGCAACCTGCAATTATGTAAAGATTTTTCTCATCCATATCAGCAAATTTATGGATATTTCTATTACTATTAGTTAATGATTAATAAACTTTCGCTAGAAAATTTTCAAAGGCAGGAATAATAGAAACCGTTCCGTCTGATTCGATTTTGTTTAAAGTAACAAGCTCAATCTCATTGATGGAGTTTTCATCAAAAGGTTTTTGAACACGAACATAATTTTCGGTAAATCCGAACATCATTCCGTTTTTATCTTCATGCTCCCAAAGTACGGGAAGCGTTTTCCCAAGTTGCGTTTCATAAAAAGCCATTTTCTTTTTTTCGGAAAGAATACGGAGCATTTTGTTGCGTTTTTTTCTTTCGGAAATTGGTACAATTCCTTCCATTTCCACAGCTTCTGTATTTTCCCTTTCGGAATAAGTGAAAACGTGCAAATAAGAAATTGGAAGCTCATTCAGGTAATTATATGTTTCCAAGAATTTTTCTTCGGTTTCTCCCGGAAATCCCACAATTACATCCACACCAATGGCGGAATCGGGCATCACTTCACGGATTTTAGAAACTCTGTCGGAATATAATTTGGTAAGGTAACGGCGCTTCATTTTTTTCAGAAGATCATCGCTTCCGCTTTGCAACGGAATATGAAAATGCGGAACGAAACTTCTGGATTTTGAAACTAATTCTATACTTTCGTCTTTCAATAAATTTGGTTCGATGGAAGAGATGCGGATTCTTTCGATTCCGTCCACTTTGTCCAATTCTTTAATTAAATCTAAAAAAGTATGTTCATGTCTTTTATTACCGAATTCACCTTTTCCGTAATCACCAATATTTACACCAGTCAGAACAATTTCTTTGATGTTTTTTTCAGAAATTTCTCTGGCATTTTTCAAAACATTTTCAATAGTATCAGAACGCGAAATTCCTCTTGCTAAAGGAATTGTGCAATAGGTACATTTATAATCACAACCATCCTGAACTTTCAGAAAAGCTCTGGTTCTGTCGCCAATAGAATAACTTCCGATAAAAAAATCGGCTTCTTCAATTTCGCAGGAATGAACAATGCCTTCATTTTCAGATTTTTGGAGATCATCCAGATAACTCAAAATATTAAATTTTTCCTTTGCTCCCAAAACCAAATCCACACCTTCTATTTGCGAAATTTCTTCAGGTTTTAGCTGTGCATAACATCCGACAATCACCACCAAACCATCAGGATTGGCTTTCATAGCACGTTTTACGTGAAGTTTACATTCTCGATCTGCATTTTCCGTAACAGAACAAGTATTGATTACATAAACATTTGCTTTTTCATCAAAATTTACTTTTTCATAACCTGCTTCTGTCAATTGTCTTGCAATAGTGGAAGTTTCCGAAAAGTTCAGTTTGCAGCCAAGTGTATGATATGCAGCGGTTTTGGTAAGAATTGACTTCATAAATAAACTGCAAATTTACGGAAAATTTAGTGATATGATTATTTGATAATTTAATACGAACCTTTTTCCTTTATTTCAATAAAAAACTACCTTGTTTCTCAAAGCGGATTATTTATCTATAAGATTTTGATGACTTAGTTTACTATAATAGTTTTCGTTGTCTTTCCATTATTGGTAATTATTTCTAAATAATAGGTTCTATTGGCAAAATTACTTACATCTATTTTGTCCTTTTGTATAGTTTTCACCAATCGTCCTTCAACAGTATAAATATTGATTTGTTTAAGTTTGTTTGTAGCAGGTAATTTTACAAATACATTTTCGGAGGCAGGATTGGGATAAATCATTACATCTTTTGAAATATTGATCGATTTTGTACCGAGCATATTCATGAAATTTTGCCAAACAGGTGCAGCCTGATAAGCTGACAAACTATTAGTTGGGACTATAAGAGGAATATTAGAAATGTTAACATTTAAAAAAGTAAATTGATTAATAGGAACCGGATTTATTGGTAGAGCCGTTACCAAACTTAGCCCAGTACAATTAGAAAAAGCAGAATACTTAATCCAACCTACAGATTCAGGTATTGTGAGTGAGGCTAATATTTTACAGTTCCTAAAAGCATATTCTCCAATCGTTATCAAGGAATTAGATAACGTGAGAGAAGTTAATCCGGTACAGTTTTCAAAAGTTTTATTTCCAATCTCAGTCACAGAATCAGGTATTGTGACCAAAGTTAATGCTGTACAATTAGAAAAAACAGAATTCCCGATCTTCGTCAAGGAATTAGATAACGTGAGAGAAGTTAATTTGCTACAGGATTGAAAAGCAGCATCCCCAATTGTGGTTACCGAATCAGAGATGTTGAGAGAAATTATTCCTGTACAAAATTCAAAAGCACTCTCTCCAATTGTCTTTACGGAATTAGGTATGTTGAGAGATGTTAATCCAGAACAAAAACTAAAAGTTTTGTTTCCAATTTCAGTCACGGAATCAGGTAATGTGATAGAAGTTAATCCTTTGCAACCTTGAAAAGCATTTTCTTCAATCGTAATTACTGAATTTGGTATTGTAACCGATGTTAATTTTTTACATTGGGCAAAAGTAGAGGGTAAAATTGTAGAGATTGAATTAGGTATTATTACTGAAGTTAATTCGCCACAAAAAGCAAAAGCACTAACTCCAATGTAAGTCACTGAATTTGGTAAAGTGACCGACGTTAATCCGCTGCAAAAGTAAAAAGCTTCATTACCAATCTCGTTTACTGAATTTGGTATCGTTATTGATGTTAATCCAGTGCAACCTGAAAAAGCGCTAATTCCAATCGTCTTCAAAGAATTTGATAACGTTACGGAGGTTAATCCAGTACAACCTATAAAAGCCGAACTGTAAATTTCGGTCACGGAATCAGGTAATGTAATAGAAGTTAATCCTTTGCAACCTTGAAAAGCATTTTCTTTAATAGTAATCACTGAATTAGGTATCGTAACTGAAGTTAATCCTGTACATTCCCCAAAAGTAATTCGCGGAATCGTCGTCAAAGAGTTAGATAATGTGACCGAAGTTAGTCCAGAACATCCTCTAAAAACACTTTGTCCCATAACAGTTACTGAATTTGGTATAGTGATGGAAGTTAATCCTGTACAATCTTCAAAACTAGATGCTGAAATTATAGTTACTGAATTTGGTATGATGACTGAAGTTAATTGGGTAGAATTATAAAAAGCCTGATACCCTATTTTAGTCACACTATAATTTTGAGAATTATATATTACGTTAGCGGGTATGTTGGCAGCTCCCATAAAACCTACATTTCCTGCCACCTCCACTTGAAAAGTCGCAGCATTGGTAACCCTATATTCAATTCCTTCGAAAGTGAAAGTTTGAGCGATGGCAAGTGTTGATAAGAATAACGCAAAATAAATAAATATCTTCTTTTTCATAATTAATAATTCCGTAGGATTAATAAAAAATCTAATGTGCAATATTACATAATTTTCTGTATGAAAAAATAATTTTTCTCTTATAAAATGATTTTTAAACAAACAATTTACTATATTAAATGGAGTTGTATGGTAATTTCTATGGTATTATGATATGTGATTATAGCACTTGTTTTTTTGCTTCCGAATTCTCATTTTATCAATCTGTTTTGTAATACTAAAATTGTTTGATGAAAAGGTCTTTCATTTTGAAGCATAAAATTTTTAAGAGAATCTAAATGAATCTATTTTATAATTGTCCTGTTTTCACCCAGATTTTTGAATTGAAAGATTTTATAAAAAGAAATCTATTTTTTAATTATTTTCTTGGTTAAAACTTTATTTTCTTTTGAAGAATATAATTTTATTAAATAGTTTCCTGTAGTAAGTTTTGATAAATTTATTTTTTCAGATGGATTTTTTTTTGAAATAATTAATTTACCACTAAAATCAAATATTTCTATTTTATCGAGATCCTCGTTCTTTAGTATTAAAAAATCCGTTATAGGGTTTGGATAAAATTCATAATTTAACTCATTAATTTCACTAGTTGACAAAGAAGAACAATTTGAAAAAATTGAAATTATTGCATCTTTATCAGCAGACCCTTCAATATTTTCCCATAAATTAGTTGTTGCATTAAGATATTTTACTGGGGTTCCATCGATCATTAATCCACTTGAAACAATCATTTTTTTATAATCGGCTATAAACTGACCCCAGTTTGGAATAGTTAATTTAAAACCAAACCATATTTTTTTTGCAGTAATGGTCGAAGAAATCGGTGCTAAAGTTTGTAATGGGATATTTATTGTGCGTCTTTCAGTTGTATTTGTAAAGTAAACGAGCGAAGAAGTAACAAGTAATGGATATGAATTTATTAATGTTCCAGGTTGACCATTATTGTCTTCATAAAGATAGACTATTGCACCTGTTATGTCCCCGTGACTCCGAAAAATTATATCAAATTCAGCACTTTCTAAATTGATTGTTGTTTGAGGTTCAATATTGAAATCAATCGCAAAAATATTTGGATCTTTGGAAGTAATTCCATTTAATTCACTTGGAGTATATACATAATCACAAGAATAATTTTGTGAAAGAGAAAAAGCTGAATTTAGAAATAATAGAAGATAAATTATTTTTTTTCATTTTTTAATATTTTTATCAAAATTAAAAAAAAACCTACATAATTATACAATATCTTTATTAGTATGAATATTATCAATCACTTGCTACCAAATAAATTATTAAGGTTCAACTGCATTTACTGAAAATCTTGAAATAATTATTGGATGAGATATTATTCTGTGGATTCTATCCTTCTAAAATTAGTTATATATCGGAATTTTTCCAAATTTTAAAATGGAATTTTTATAAATATTGAAATTCAAAAACTATTTAATATTCGTCATACTTCCGCAAAGATTTTCCAGATGAAAAATTTTGTGAAATGGGGAATTTATTTTTTCCAGATCTTCTTTGTTTTGAATGAAAGTATAGCGTGAAGCAATGGAATTCATATCCGAAACAATGACAAGCCAACATTCGTCTACATTGTGGTCATAGTAAGGATATTTTTCATTTTTTTTGTGAATGAGTTCTATGATTTTTTCAGAAGACAACCCGTCGAACAAATCCATTGTATAATCATGGGTAATAAAAACATTTCTGCGATGGGGAGATTTGCGTACTTTTTTTACAAAACCGTAAGGTTTGTTTCGAATAATAGATTTTCGAATATTTTGGATAAGTTCGTTTTTTTTGGTTTGAAGATCGTGAATGGTAATGCTATGAAATTCCAAAAAATAAACACCACGAAATTTCGCAGTGTTTTCTTCTTCCAAAAGCATTTCGGTTTCTCTGAAAATTTTATTTAAGATGCATTCTATTTTTTTAATTTCAAGATGATTGATTACTTCTGTTAGCTCTATTCCAATAGTTTTGTTGTCTACTTTAGCAATAAAATCGGGGCTTTCGCAGGTAAGGCTTTCAAACTGTATATCGGGAAAATGATGAAGAAAAGAATTAAGTAAAAGTATTTCAGATTTTTTCTTGTATTTTTCCCTCTCATGGAGCGAGGAACGGTCTATTTCACGATGATACTTTTCTATCGGCTTTTTCTTCAAATGCCGATTAAGGTAATATAGTGAAAGACTCTTCACCAAATCTTCATCAGAAAATATCTTTTTCATAATATGAAAGATTTGATTATCAAAAAATTATGATTTAAAATTAGTGAAAAATAGTTTACAAAAACAAGATTTTTTTAAAATTAATGTTGAATTAATATTTTTCAAGGTTTTCAATACTAATAAACTTACCAAATGAAAATCAGAATTGTATGAAAGAGCAATCTTTGTTGAAGGAAATTTTGGATATTTAAATAAAATAATCTGTCTCTGTGGATAATAATTTTATAATTGAAATTAATAAAGTTTAAAAATTGTTAAATTTGGCACTTCAAAATTTAAAAGAAATTAAAAAATGGATTTTAAAAACTTTAAGATGCCTTATAGCATCAACCCTGAATATTCTACAAAAACAGCTTATTTTTCAATGGAATTTGCTATTGATCAGGCTCTGAAAATCTATTCGGGAGGATTAGGATTTTTGGCAGGTTCTCACATGAGAAGTGCTTATAACTTAAAGCAAGATTTGGTAGGAATCGGGATTTTATGGAAATTCGGATATTACGATCAGGCAAGAAATCACGATCAGACGTTGCAACCAACATGGACTAAAAAAATATACAGTTTTCTGGAAGATACAGGTATTAAGTTCCAGATCGAAATACATAGTGCTCCGGTTTGGGTAAAAGTTTGGTATTTGGATCCGGAAATTTTCAATACGGCACCTATGTTTTTTCTTTCTACAGACGTTCCGGAAAATGATCATATTTCCAAAACGATCTGCCATCGTCTTTATGATGCTAATGAAGCTACAAAACTGGCGCAATATATTTTACTCGGAAAAGGTGGAGCAAAACTGTTGGATGAAATGAATTTTGAAAGAGATATCTATCATCTTAATGAAGCTCATGGTCTTCCTGCTGCATTCTATCTTTTGAGAAAATTTGGAGGAAAACTGGAAAAAGTAAAAGAGAAATTAGTTTTCACAACACATACACCGGAAGAAGCCGGAAATGAGAAGCATAACATCAGACTTTGTTATGATATGTCTTATTTCTGCGGACTTTCTATTGATGAAGTGAAGACGATTGAAGGTGTTCAGGATGATCGTTTCAATCATTCGCTTTGTGCTTTGAAGATGTCAAAAATTGCAAATGGAGTATCCAAACTTCATGGTGTGGTTTCTAATGAAATGTGGAGCAGATATCCGGGAATTTGCGAAATAAAATCCATTACAAATGCTCAGGAATATAAGTATTGGGCAGATCATCCTCTTTACAATTTTAAAGAAAGTAATGATGATGCGGCTTTCGATCACCGTAAAAAGCATGTAAAGAAAAGACTATTCAAGACAGTTGCAGATCAATGTGGAAAATTGTTTGATGCCAATGTGTTTACGATAGTTTGGGCAAGACGTTTTGCTGGATATAAAAGAGCTGATCTTTTGCTTCAGGATAAAGATAGATTTGACAGATTGTTGAACAACCCAAAATATCCGGTTCAGATTATTTGGGCAGGAAAACCATATCCAATGGATTATTCTGCAATTTCAATTTTCAATTCTTTGGTGGAAGAAAGTAAAACAAGAAAAAATATGGCTGTTCTTACAGGTTATGAATTGTCATTAAGTAAATTGTTAAAACAAGGTTCTGATCTTTGGCTAAATAATCCGAGAGTACCAAGAGAGGCTTCCGGAACTTCTGGAATGACGGCAGCTATGAATGGATCTGTCAATTTTTCTACCGATGATGGTTGGATTCCGGAATTTGCAAAACATGGAAAAAATTCTTTCGTAGTTCCAAAATGCGATTATGAAAAAATGAGTATTTATGAACAGGATAATTATGATCTGAATAAGCTCTATGAACTTTTGGAAAATGAAATTCTTCCGACTTATTATGAAAAACCGGATGAATGGAGAAATATTATGAAGTTGGCAATGGATGATGTGAAAGTAGACTTTAATAGCGATAGAATGGCCGATGAATATTATAAATTGGTTTATCATTCATAAAAAAATAAAAAACTGCTTTCCACAAGAAAGCAGTTTTTTGTATAATCTGATTTGTGTTTTTTAACTTTTTTTATATTCCCGGTATAGTGTAAGTATCAATATAACTACTCCCAGTAAAAAAATCAAATGTATAGTGGATCCTATACTAAAAATAATGTACCCTAAAAACCAAGCAAGAAATAGTATTCCCACTAAATAATATAAATTCATCACTTCCAAAATGTAAACAAATTTACGTATATATTGATTTTTGTTAATTATAAAATTCAGGGGATATGTTTCAAATTTTCCATTTTAATATCTGTTTTATAGTTTTCTTTTAATCATATTCTTCAGTAGAAATGGAAGTATGATACTTGTAATATTGGCAATTGCCTGTCTATGTTCAACAGCAAAAGAAAATGCTTTTTCTGAAATATTTTCTTTGAAAATTCCTCTTTTTTCCTGAAATTTTTCTTCTGCAGTTTTTGCTATTTTTCGTGTTTTATCTTTAATGGATTTTTTCATTTTCCTGCCTCTTTCTGTACAGAAAAGAAATGTTGCTATTCCTGCTAAAGCTGCAAGTGTACCACCGATTATTTTTCCTGAATTCTTCATTAGATATTCGTTTTA